>JAIRZP010000189.1 GCA_031267175.1 Coriobacteriales bacterium
CAGCGTGGTCTTAACCGCGTCCGGTGCAGAGATAGAGGCCACCATATCGCGCATTTCCGATGAGAAGCCCTTGAGCAAAGCCAGAGCATTGGTAATGCCCTCATCGGTCTCCACGGCACCCGACTCAGGCCGCACGGCAGCGGAGACATCCCTTATCCTGGGCAGGGCGACGAAGTCCTCCGCATCAATCTGCACCCCCTCATTACTGCTGCTGTTAACCTCCGAAATCCACGTACAATCCCCCGCAATAATCCATTGCTGCGTGGTGTCATTGGCTGTCTCCGGCACGATGTCCACGACGGCTGCCACCGGCTGCTCGGTTATATGCAGGACAAGCGTGTCGGGAAACACCCGCTCCACCTCCACCTCCTCCACCCAGGGCTCGGCCATGAGACGCCCGGTGATACCCTCGACATCCGTGCGCAGAAGCGTGGAGTCCTCGGGCACAGCGGCAAGGTCGAGCACATAGCCGCTTTGCAGCTTCTCATTACCCGCGACCTCCACCCGCGTGATGGCAAAGAGGTTGGAGAAGTACAGCGCAACAAAACCACCCACGAGCACGACAAGTACTGCGATCAGCACGAGAAGCGCGAAGCCGGGGCCACGTTTTCGTGATACGACAGCCCTTCTTTTTGAGGAGGACGACGAGGCAGGGCGACGGCCGCTCGGTACACTGTTACGGGAGCTGATGACGCTGCGACGGCCCTTCTGCCGCTTGGAGGACCTGCGGCTTGCAGGTGAGACAGGTGAAGCGTCTGAATCTGAGGAGCCCGATGCATCGAGGACACGGGGCGTGCCGGTGCGCACCTGACGAGGCGACCTCATATGGTCGCGCTCCGAGGGATAGGCCCTCTTATTCGAAGCCGATGAAGCGGATCTCGGTCTGGAGTTCTGTCCCATACTCATCTTTCACCCGGCGGCATACTTCCATGATTATAGCAAGCACATCGCCGGCAGTTGCTGAGCCGTTATTAACGATAAAGTTGGCATGGACAGGCGACACCTCCGCGCCCCCCCTGCGATAGCCCTTGAGGCCCAGGTCCTCTATCATCTTGCCAACGGACGCGTCGGGAGGATTGCGAAAGACCGAACCGGCGGACGGTTTGGTGAGCGGCTGCGTTGCCTTGCGACGATTGAGCGACGCCTCCATCTTGGCCCGTATCTGCACCGTGTGCCCGGGCACGGTCTTAAGCTCACTCTCGACGATGATGTCGCCCGGCGCGATTCCACTGGCACGATAGCTCCAATGCAGCTCGCTCTGGGGTATCCGCAGGAGCCCCACGCCGGGGCGGTAAACGGTGAGCTTGGAGACGATGGTACCGATGCCCTCACTCGCCGTGCCGGCGTTCATGGCCAGCGCCCCGCCCAGGGTTCCCGGAATGCCCACGGCAAACTCAAAGCCGCTGTAACCGTGCTTGAAGGCCGTCTGTACCAGGGTGTTGAGAATGACACCGGCACCCGCCACGATACTGTGCCGACCTCGAGCCTCGTCTGCGCTCCACCCGGCCTGCTCGTCGGCCTGCTCACCGGGCAGAGGCGGAGCAACGATCTCTTTGAACTGGCCGGTGAGCGTCAGCACGGCTCCGCGCCACCCCGCGTCACTCACCAGGAGGTTGCTGCCTTTGCCTACGATAGCCCAGGGCAGCTGCTCGGCACTCAGCACCTCAAAGCACACGCCCAGGTCGTGCACACTCGCACACTCCACGTACAGGGCCACCGGCCCGCCGAGGTGATAGGTGGTATGGCGATTCATCGGCTCGTCCAGGTAGACCGTGCCGTCCAGGCGGCCTTTGAGCTCGCGGTAGGCGTCGAGCGCACCCATCAGCTGGCTTCTAACTCAGCGAGAATCTCTGCTGCCAGATAGGTGACGTCGCCGGCTCCCATGGTAATGATGAGGCTCCCCGGCTCCGCCAGTGTTGCCATGGCACGGGCCACCAGCTCGCGCTGCTCTATCAATCTGAGGCGCGCCGCCGGTGCGTGTTGCTTGATAGCCCGGAGCATACGATGGGAATCTATCCCGGGTATCGGAGCTTCTCCCGCGGCGTAGACGGGCAGGAGCGTTACGGTCGTGGCATCGTCAAAAGCCGTGGCAAACTCGGTGAGGAACGCCTGCGTGCGGGTAAACCGATGCGGTTGAAACAGCAGGTGCACCGAGGAGTAACCGAGGCCCGCGGCTGCCTTGAGCGTCGCGTCTATCTCGGTGGGGTGATGGGCATAGTCGTCCACCACAACCACGCCGCCTGCCTCGCCGATGCGGTCAAAGCGTCGATGCGCCCCCGCATAGGCAGCCAGCGCCTGGGCGGACTCTCCGCGATCAAAGCCCAGCCAGTCCAGGGCCGTAAGTGCAGCGGTAGCATTGAGAAGGTTGTGCACTCCTGGCGACGCCTCAAGCACGAGCGGCACCCGCTCACCGTCGGCAAAGCAGACTTCATGGCTTTGGGTGTCAAGGCGTACGTGGGCTTCGGCGTCGGTGCCATAGCTCAGATAGGGCTTACCGCTCTGCTCTGCCAACTCCCGGAGCCCAGGGCTGTCCGCACAGACGATGGCAATGCCCTGGTCATCGAGCTTGTCGAGAAAGGCCAGGAAGCTCTGCTTGATTTCTTCGAGGCTCTCGAAGTGGTCCATATGGTCTGCCTCGATGTTGGTGATGATGGCGAGGTGAGGATCCAGCTCCACAAAGGAGGCATCGGACTCATCGGCTTCCACCACCATGAAGCCTCGCCTGGAGCTGCCTGTGCTGCTGCCTCCCCCGGTATCACCCGTCGTGTCACCCGCAGAGGCGCCTGTTGAGCTGCCAGAAAACCCTCCCATTGAGCCGCGCTCGGAAACATGCGCACTGGTGTCGTAGGCGTTGAGAACGCCGCCGATGAGAAAACTCGGATCCGCCCCGAGTTCCATCAGGGCCGTGGCGAGCAGGGAAGAGGTCGTCGTTTTGCCATGGGTACCTGCCACGGCCAGTATCTCGTAACCCTGACCGAGCCAGGCCAGCATGCGGGCACGCGGCCACACGGGAATACCTCGCTCGCGCGCGGCGATGAGCTCTGGATTAGTGGAGGGAATGGCCGTGGAGGCCACGACCAGCTCCAGGGCGGGGTCAGCCACATTGGCCGCCCTGTGCTCAAGGATCAACTCCACGCCCTCGCGGAGCAGGGCCTGCACATAACTGCTCTCACGCAGATCGGAGCCAGAAACGCTCATGCCGCTCTTATGGGCCACATAGGCAAGCCCGGCCATGCCGGAACCGGCCATGCCCACAAAGTGGACACGATGATAGTTTGTCTCTGCAGAATCCTTGCTCAATGCGCTCCTTGTGGCTCCTCAAACGGGGTATCGTGGCGAGGCTTGTGTTGGGTGATTTCTGCATGGATAGTACCATAAAAACTACCCTGTGGTATGCTACAGCTATGAAACGTAACGAACCTACGGTTGCTCGTTCCGCTGCCCTCATGTCTGTGGCGACCCTGTGCTCGCGCGTCACGGGCCTTGCCCGCACGTGGGTCATGGCCTTTGCCTTGGGCAATACCCTCGTTTCCTCGGCGTATCAACTTGCCAACACCATGCCCAACATGATCTACGAGCTGGTAGCCGGCGGCCTGCTCAATGCGGCCTTTGTGCCACTGTACCTCCTCCAGACCGAGAAGTTCGGGAGGGAGGGAGGCAACCGCTACGCCTCCAACCTCCTCAACATCGTCGTGCTGGTCATGGGCATACTGGCCGTGCTCGCCACGGTGTTTGCCCCTCAGGTCATCGCTACCCAGACCTTTACCCAGTCTCTCGACGCCGAGGTAGCAGCGGTTGCGGCAAACTTCTTCCGTATCTTTGCCTTTCAGCTGCTCTTCTACGGCATCGGAGGCGTGGTCACAGCGCTGCTCAACGCCAATCGCGTCTACTTTTTGCCCTCTGTTGCCCCCGCCCTCAATAATGCCGTCGTGATTGTAAGCTTCATCGCCTACACCTTTCTGCTGCCCGTAGACTCCGGGCTTGCCCTCATCGTATTGGCGGTGGGCACCACGCTGGGCGTGGTCGTGCAGATGGCCGTGCAGATACCCGCCCTGGCAAGGCAGGGATTCAGATGGGTGCTGCGCATAGACTTTCGGGATCCGGGTCTTATCGACACCCTCAAGACCGGCGTGCCGATGATCATCTACCTCGTGGGAATGTTTGCCGCCTTCACGTTCCGCAACGCCTTCAGCCTCGTGAGCGGCGACGACGGGCCCTCAACGCTGGCCTATGCCTGGGTCTGGTTCCAGCTGCCGCACGGCATCATCGCCGTCTCGCTCTCACGGGCTCTGTTTACCGAGATGTCCCGGGCAGCCGCCGCCGAGGACCTGCCCGCCTTCCGGCGGTATATGCTAAGCGGCATCACGGGTACGCTCCTCATCGTTATTCCCCTGGCTGGACTTATGTGCGTGCTCTCTGAGCCGCTCATGCAGATCTTCCGGGCGGGTGCCTTTAATACGGAGGACGTGGCCTACGTGGGGTCGGTCCTGAGCGCGTGGGTTATCGCACTGCCCTTCTACTCGCTCCAGCTCTATCTCTTCAACGTGTTTGCCTCGCTCCGCCGCTTCATGACCTTCTCGCTCATCTGCACCGGCTTCTGTGCCCTGCAGTGTGCGCTGTACGCGCTGCTCTCCTCTCCCGAGCTGCTGGGGCTTATCGGCATCTGCGTGTCGGACAGCGTCTATTACGCGGTAACGGTGGTCATACTGCTGGCGGTTCTGCATCGCAGCCTCGGAGAAGTAGGCCTGGTCAGGGCGCTCGTGAGCGCTGGAAAGGCACTGGCGGCGACGCTCGCAGACATGGGTGTGGTGGCCTTGGCACTGGCCTTCCTCCCCCACTGGAGCGGGCCTGTTGGCGGCTTTGCCATGGTGGTACTCTACGGCGGCGTGGCGCTCGCGGGCATCCTCGGCCTCTACCGGCTCATGCAGGTACGGGAGATGGAGCAGCTCAGCGGTGCCGTACGAGGCCTGTTCAAACGGCTGTTCTCAAGAGGGCGCTGAAGCGGTGTTTGCACGGCCTCGCGAGCGCGGTTGTCCAGAGGCTCAGGCATAGCTCTGAAAACGCGGGGCTGTGTTCTCAAGCCATTCTAAGCCTCACGCAGCAAGCTGAGGGGTAGCAATTCAGAAAAGGAAGGGCTTTGCGCAGCAAGCTGCGGGGAACAGACCCGAAGAGATTCAAGGCGTGTACACGATGGTACTGAGCCGGTTTTCCCTCGCAACAAGGAAGAGGTCTGTCTGTATGCCGGTAGCGTAGTCAAAGCCGTTGACGGTCTCAAAGAGCCGCTGCGCATCGCTGCTGTCAAACACCAACGCAGGGCTGAGTGCGGCAAAGCCCTCGATACAACGCGCCACAAGCAGCGTGGCAAACGCGTGAAGACTGGCCGGCGCGCCATGGACGCGCACACCTATGTGGATGGGGCTTGCGGCCGTGGCCCAGATGGCAAAGACCAGGGACACATAGGGACCGCCCGGATCCTTCAGGCTGGCGAGGGAAAGCGAGCGCAGTTCGGTGTAATAATAGAAGCCCATCGTCGAGCGGCCAGGGCGTTCGGCAAGGCCTCCAAACAGGGCGTTGGTGTCAGGCGAGTAGAAGGAGACACGCCCGTCTGAAAAGCCGACTTCCCAGCGCATGCCGGGCATGGTGTGGGGGTTTTGTCGGTAGATACCGGCTACGTCAAGGTAGGCTATCACGTCAAGGCTCCCGAGCCCCATGACATCGAAGTATTCGTTGCTGTGCGGAACGAGGCGACCGCTTGCGTCCGTGGCAAAGTTGTCCGCCGCGTGAGCATGCCTGGCATACTCAGCACCAGCCTTACAGGTATTGATGACTATTCCCATGGCACCTATTATAGCGCAGCTCAGGAGTTGCTGAATCGGCTGGCGTTGTCAGGCCTGCGGCATCAGCAGATACCTGTTGAGGAGTTCGAGGAGCTTGCCCAGGTCGATGGGCTTGCCAATATGCGCGTTCATGCCGGCATCCAAGGCCAGCTCGATATCCTCGCGGAACACATTTGCCGTCATCGCGATAACCGGCACCGTCTGTGCCTCGGGCACGTCGAGCGCGCGTATCTCCCGGGTAGCCGTGTAGCCGTCCATCTCCGGCATCTGCACATCCATGAGTATGAGATCGTAGCGCGCGGGGTCGTTCTCGAACATCCTGAGGGCTTCCAGGCCGTTTTGCGCCTCATCAATAACTACCTCGGTGGGCTCAAGGAGTGCGTTGACTATCGTGCGGTTGACCTCGATGTCTTCTACGAGAAGGATGCGATAGGCAGCGAGATCGATGTCGAACACGGCCTCGCCTGTCTCCTCGGCTCTCTCACTTTCTCGTTGTTCATCTCTCGCCATGTCGTCGGCTACGGGCAGGCTGACCGTAAAGGAGAAGGTCGAGCCCCGTCCCAGCTCTGACTCCAGCCAGATGGTACCGCCCATCGCCTCGACGATGCGTTTGGAGATGGCGAGCCCGAGCCCGGTGCCTCCATAGGCGCGCGAAATGCCGGCCTCTGCCTGCTCAAACGACTTGAACAGGCGATTCTTCTGCTCGTCGCTGATACCGATGCCGTGATCCTCTACATCAACACGCAGGGTGCAGACGCCATCTGCCTCATCGACCACTGTGGCATCGA
>JAIRZP010000002.1 GCA_031267175.1 Coriobacteriales bacterium
GTGCAGCAGCGCTATGCGGGCCGAGCGGTTGGGGTCGTACTCTAGGGCCGCGACCCGGGCCGGAACACCGTCTTTGACGCGCTTGAAGTCTATGACGCGGTACTTGCGCTTATGTCCGCCACCCTGATGTCGAGTGGTGATACGCCCGTAGTTATTGCGGCCCGCCTTTTTGGGCAGCGGCCTGAGCAAAGACTTCTCGGGTGCGGCGGAGCTTATCTCCGCAAAGTCCGAGACGCTCTGGAAGCGACGCCCGGGGCTGGTTGGTTTGTATTGCTTGACGGCCATGTTACTATCCTTGTCCTATCCTCTGTCTGTTATCTCACTGCGCTATACGCCAAAGGCCTCGATGGTCTCGCCTGCCACGAGGGTGACGATGGCCTTTTTCCACGAGCGGGTATAGCCCTTGGCATAGCGCACCCGTTTGGGCTTGCTCTTGACACTCATGGTATTGACGCTCAGCACATGCACGTCAAAGATGTTCTCCACTGCATCGCGGATCTCTATCTTGTTGGCCTTCTTGGCTACTTCAAAGGTATAGCGGTTGTCGTTGATAAGGTCGTAGGCGCGCTCCGATATTATCGGCCGGATGATGACCTGACGGGGATCGTTCATGACTGCAGCACCTCCTCAATGCGCTTGAGCGACGCCGTGGTAAAGACGAGTGTGCCGTTGTCGAGGAAGTCGCGGGTATTGGACTCCGACACGGCGATCACCCGCACACGGGGGATGTTCCTGAAACTGAGGAAGGCGTTGATGTTGTTATCGGGGAGCACGATGGTCACGCGGCCTTCAAGCGTGAGGCCGGCGAGTACCTTGACCGCCTCTTTGGTCGAGGGCTTCTCAAACTCCAGGTCGTCAATGACGCGGAGTTCGCCGTCGGCCAGCTTGGCGGAAAGCGCGCTCCTGAGGGCGAGCTTTATCTCCCTGCTGTTGACTTTGAGGGTATACGAACGGGGATGCGGACCAAAGACCACGCCGCCGCCCTTGTAATGGGGAGAACGGATGGAGCCCTGGCGCGCACGGCCGGTGCCCTTCTGGCGATACGGCTTGCGGCCGCCGCCGGAGACCTGCCCGCGAGTCTTGGTATTGTGCGTGCCCTGGCGCTGTGCAGCCAGCTGAGCCCGCACCACGAGATGCATCACGGGGATGTTGGGCTCGACAGCAAAGACCGAATCCTGCACCTTGGTGGTGCCGAGCTTCTTGCCCTCGGTGTCTGTTATGGTAATCTTTGCCATGCAAAATCTCCTTTATATGCGGTGCATTCCTACGCGGTGCGGACGCGCAGAATGGCGCCCTTGCCGCCCGGTACAGCACCCTTGATAAGGAGCAGGTTCTGCTCCACATCCACCTTGACTATCTTGAGGTTCTTGACCGTGACTTTGTCCGTGCCCATATGTCCGGGGAGTTTCTTGCCCTTGAACACGCGGCTGGGAGAGGCACACTGGCCCACCGAGCCGGGTGCACGATGAAAGTGTGAGCCGTGGCTCGCACGGCCGCCCTGAAAGTTGTGACGCTTGATGACACCGGCAAAGCCCTTGCCCTTGGAGATGCCGCTGACATCGACCCGGCCTGCATCGACAAAGCCCTCCAGATCTATCTTCTGGCCCGGCTCATAACCCGAGCTGTCTTCAACGCGAACCTCGCTCAGGTACTTGCACGCGTCGGCACCCGCGGCCTTGAAGTGGCCGGCCATGGGCTTGTTGACCTGCTTTTCCTTGAGCTCGCCAAAGCCTATCTGTATGGCGCTGTAGCCCTCTTTGTCCGGGGACTTTATCTGGGTGACCACACAGGGCCCGGCCTCGATGACCGTGACGGGAATGAGCTCGTCCTGCTCACTCCACACCTGAGTCATGCCCAGTTTGCGTCCTATAATCGTGTTGCACATCTTCTGCTCCTCTGCTTGTGCGCGCTTACAGCTTTAACTCGATGTCAACGCCCGCCGGAAGATCGAGGCGCATCAGACTGTCCACGGTGTTGGGCGTGGGCTCAAGGATGTCGATGAGCCGCTTATGCGTGCGCATCTCAAACTGCTCCCGACTGTCCTTGTCCTTATGCGGAGAACGCACCACGCAGTACAGGTTGCGCTCGGTGGGCAGGGGCACCGGCCCGGCAATGGAAGCGCCGGTCTTTTGCGCCGTATCCACAATAAGTTTGGTGGATTGGTCGACGATCTCGTGATCGTAACCCTTGAGACGGATTCTGATTCTTTGGCTCTTAGCCATCAGGCATTACCTCCAGCCTTACTGATGATTTCCTCAGCCACATTCCGGGGAATGGGCTCGTACGAGGCAAACTGCATTGTATAGGACGCACGACCCTGCGTGGATGAACGCAGGTCGGTAGCGTAACCAAACATCTCTGAGAGGGGCACCATGGCGGCAACCAGCTTGGCATTGCCACGGCTGTCCATGCCCTGGATCTGACCGCGGCGGCTGGAGAGGTTGCCCATGACGTCGCCCATGTAGTCTTCCGGGGTCTCGACCTCCACGCTCATGACCGGTTCAAGAAGGAGAGGGCTCGAGCGCCTGAGAGCCTCCTTGACGGCCAGACTGCCGGCGATCTTAAAGGCGGCCTCGGAGGAGTCCACCTCGTGATACGAGCCGTCTACGAGTTCCACGCCAACATCCACTACGGGGTAGCCGGCCAGGGTGCCGTTGCCCAGCGCCTCCTGGATGCCCCGGTCAACCGGCGTGATATATTCCCGGGGAACCACGCCACCGACTATCTTGTTGGTGAACTCATAGCCTTCTCCCGGCTCGCGCTTGATGAGGTTGATGACGACGTGGCCATACTGGCCGCGGCCGCCGCTCTGACGGATGAACTTGCCTTCTGCTCCGGCCACGCCCTTGCCAGCGGTCTCGCGGTAGGCCACCTGCGGCTTGCCTACGTTGGCCTCCACCTTGAACTCGCGCAGCAGGCGATCGATGATGATCTCCAGATGGAGCTCTCCCATGCCGGCGATGATCGTCTGACCAGTCTCGCGGTTGGTGGAGACCTTGAAGGTGGGATCCTCCTCGGCGAGCTTTTGGAGGGCGATGCCGAGCTTGTCCTGCTCAGCCTTGGTCTTGGGCTCAATGGCTATGTCTATGACCGGGTCGGGAAACTCCATACTCTCGAGTATGACCGGTGCCTGCTCCGCGCAGAGCGTGTCTCCGGTGGAGGTGTCCTTGAGGCCGACCGCCGCGACGATGTCGCCGGCAGAGCAGCTTTCGATGTCTTCACGGGAGTTGGAGTGCATCTCGAGCAGGCGCCCGATGCGTTCCTTCTTATCCTTGGTGGCATTGAGCACGTAGGAGCCGGCATCGAGCCTGCCGGAATACACGCGAAAGTAGGTGAGCTTGCCCACGTAGGGGTCGGTCATGACCTTGAAGGCCAGGGCGGCAAAGGGCTCTTTCTCGTCGGCCCTGCGCTCAACCTCGGCACCCGTCTTGACGTTGATGCCCTTGATGGGCGGAATATCGAGGGGGCTCGGGAGGTAGTGGATAATGGCATCGAGCAGCTCCTGGATGCCCTTGTTCTTGAACGACGCGCCACAGATGACCGGCGTGATGGCACAGGCGATGGTTCCCTTGCGCAGAGCGGCGACCACCTGCTCGCTGGAGTAACCCTCCCCTTCCAGGACCGCCATCATGAGGGAGTCGTCAAACTCCGTGGCCACCTCTACGAGCTCGTCGTGCAGGCGTTTGGCCTCGCTTGCAAGCTCGGCGGGAATCTCGCCCTGCTCGGGATAGATCATGCCCTTCTCGTCCTCGTTGAAGAACTCTGCCTTGAGCGTGATGAGGTCGATAAGGCCCTGGAACTCCCCCTCGGCACCTATCGGCAGTTGCAGCGAGACCGGGTGGGCGTCGAGCCGGTCGGCCATCTGGTCGATGACAGCAAAGAAATCGGCCCCCGTGCGGTCCATCTTGTTGACAAAGGCCATGCGGGGCACCTCGTAGCGGTGCGCCTGTCGCCAGACGGTCTCGCTCTGGGGCTGCACGCCGCCCACCGCACAAAAAACGGCCACGGTGCCGTCGAGGACGCGCAGACTGCGCTCGACCTCGGCAGTAAAGTCCACGTGACCGGGGGTGTCGATTATCTGGATGCGGGCATTGCGCCAGAAACAGGTCGTAGCCGCGGACGTAATGGTGATGCCGCGCTCCTTTTCCTGCTCCATCCAGTCCATGGTGGCAGCACCCTCATGCACCTCGCCAATCTTGTGACTCTTGCCGGTGTAATAGAGGATACGCTCCGTGGTCGTGGTCTTACCGGCATCAATGTGGGCCATGATGCCGATGTTACGGGTATCTTGTAAAGCTGTGCGTGCCATGAAAACGTTCATTCCTGCTTTCTTCTCACCAACGGTAATGAGAGAAAGCTCTGTTAGCTTCTGCCATCTTGAATATGTCCTCACGCCTCTTGACCGAGGATCCGGTGTTGTTGGAGGCGTCCAGTATCTCTGCGGCCAGGCGCTCTGCCATGGTCTTTTCCTTGCGCTTGCGGGAGAAGTCCACGATCCAGCGTATGGCGAGCGTCGTGGCGCGACGGGTATTGACCTCCATGGGCACCTGGTAGGTAGCACCGCCCACACGCTTGGGCTTGACCTCGAGTGTAGGGCGCACATTGTCCATGGCCTTTTTGAATATCGAGAGCGGATCCTGCCCGCTCTTCTCCTCGACAATAGCAAAGGAACCGTAGACGATGCCCTCGGCCGTGGACTTTTTGCCATCCAGCAACACCTTGTTGACAAGCTGGGTCACCAGACGGTTGTTATACGCTGCGTCGGGAATTATCTCCCTGCGTTCGGCAGCTGCTCTGCGTGGCATACGTGCTCCTCTTTCTCCTCAAACAGTAAAAAGGCATCTGCTGCGGGAGCAGACACCTCGGTTTGCTACTTACTTGGGCTTCTTGGCACCATAACGGCTACGGGCCTGCCTGCGGTCACTCACGGGGGCACAATCCAGTGCGGCACGGATGACCTTATAGCGTACGCCCGGCAGATCCTTGACGCGGCCACCGCGAATCAGCACCATGGAGTGCTCCTGGAGGTTGTGGCCGATGCCAGGAATGTACGCACTCACCTCCATACCGTTGACGAGACGCACACGACAAACCTTGCGCAGCGCCGAATTGGGCTTTTTGGGCGTGGTCGTGTACACACGGGTACAGACGCCGCGCTTTTGCGGGTTGCCTTTGAGGGCCGGGGTCTTTTTCTTGTCCACGACCTTCTTGCGGCTCTTGCGCACCAGTTGGTTAATAGTCGGCAAAATGCTCTCCTTCTTGCGGTCTTTGTGTTCCGGGGAGGGAGTTCCTGAGAGGGAGACTCCTTATCGCACCCTCGCTGTGCAAACGGGGTTTGCAAACGCGGGCTTTTCTGCGAAAATACGTACAGAAAACCGTGCGCCCTCAAAAGGCGCAAGCGAGAATACTACCAGTAGCGTGCCAGCTTGTCAAACGCCACGCCGCCGGGTGTGTCTATGCGGGGTGTGTGCGGTGTGGGGGAAGAGTTACTTGAGCATATCCTCAAGATTCTTGAGTTGGGAGAGGTTGAAGCCGCCCTTGCCTCCACCTTTGCGGC
>JAIRZP010000133.1 GCA_031267175.1 Coriobacteriales bacterium
GAGCTTATTATGAAACGGCTATCACTCCCTGCTGTTAACGGTTGCGGTGAATGTATCGGCCAATTCGGCTCTTTTCCTGCCTGTAAAGCAGCGAATGATTTGGAACCGTTGCGACCATCCAAAGAACACTACATCGTTGCGGTATATGAACTACAAAAAAAGAATATGGGGGTGCGGATTACCGATATTGCCCTCATGACAGATGTATCAAAACCGAGTGCCGTTACCGCAATCCAGGAATTACAGCGAAGAAATCTGGTTACACAGAGACAATACGGTCGCGTATATTTAACTGAGAAGGGTCTGTTGCAGGCCCTCATTGTGCAATGCAAATACGCCACGATTAAACGTTTCTTAACGGACTTTGTTGGTGTCAGTGAACAAACTGCCGCCCTTGACGCGGGGGAAATAGTACATCTTATCGGTAATGAGACCGTGGAAGTCTTTAACCGAGCTTTGTCAGCGGTGCCGAAAGGGGTAGGCAAGAAGGGATTGTAAATGCCGGGGCATCGTTCATTTAAAGATGTAATCGAACGCGACTACTACAACACCATCTTCGATGCTCTGTCCGATCAAGTCGAGTGCTGCTCTGACAGGCTCGACCTATCCACACGCAGGGTAGAAGCCCCGGAGTATGCCGAACTTTCCGATATCGACATCGAGGCGGTGTACGTCTGTGATAAGGGCGGGCTTGCCATCGAGTTCGACGTCATCGTATCAGCGGAGATCACCGTCTCAAAGCATTACGGGAGCAATGTGGAGACCGACGAGGCCGAGCAATGGTTCTCCGTGACATGCAGCGGCGAACTTGAGGACGGGCTGCAGAAGTTCAAGATCGGAGGCATATCGCCCTACAGCAGAGTACGTTTCGAGAAAGAAGGACGCTTAACCGACACCTTCGTGCCGGTCATCTCCAAAGGTAGCCTCGACGACGAGGCCACAGCCTTCCTTGAGGCTTACTATCCCGATGCTCTGAAGGAGCCGATGGCGCTGCCCGTGCGCGAGGTCGCCGCCCGCATGGGGCTTGCCATACGCGAGGCGAGCCTGTCTCAGTATTTCACGGTCTTCGGCATGATGGTATTCGGCGACTCCCCTGTCCTGTGCTTCGACCATGATGCGCAGTCGTACAAGGAGATGGATGTCAAGCGAGGTACCATCCTCGTCGACCCGGACGTGTTCTTCCTCAGAAACCTCGGGTGCTGGAACAACACGGTCATCCACGAGTGCTTCCACTGGCACAGACACCGCAAGCACTACGAGCTCACGAAAATGTATAAGCCTGACGACGCCCTCATCACCTGTCGCGTTGACGAGAAGGCCCGGCCGAAGCCCGCCGAGCGGAAATGGAGAGACTGCGACTGGATAGAATGGCAGGCCAACTCCGTCGCACCGCGCATCCTCATGCCCAAGGACATGACGCTCGTAAAAATAGACGAGTTTCGTCGAATTCGACGTGAGGTTATGGCATGCCCTTGTCGAGAAGGTCACCGTCTTTCCCAAAGACGATGTTTCTTTCCATATTCAAAGACAGCTCCGCTCCGTCATTTCCGTATAATCGCAGCTAAAACGCATAGGCTATTTCCCGTTGGCAACGCTGAGGGGTTATAATGGGATGTGTGGAATCGTTCGATTCGCCGTGCCACGCAGCACAAGGTGAAGAGGCAAGAATTACAGCGAATTGACATGAGAGTCGATTGGGAGGTGACCGCGTATGTCCGAAATTGTTTATGTGCTCTCCAACCCCGCGCATGCCGGGCGCGTATAAGATAGGGATGACCGATAAAGACGACCTGACCATTCGCATGAAGGAGCTTCACACAACTGGTGCGCCTCTGCCTTTTGCCTGTGTTTATGCCTGCATTGTCAAGGACAATGCGGAAACCGAGAAGGCTGTGCATTCCAAATTCGCGAAGCAATGGGTGAACCCTCGTCGTGAGTTCTTCAAGACGAAGGCGCTCCGTATAGTCAAGGCCATAAAACCGTTCGAGGTCGCTGACATCACACCGAACTTTCGGGAGGACTTTGATTCCCTGCTCACGGAAAAGGAGAAGAACGCGAGGCGAAAGACCAGTCGTGAACTTGAGAAAATCGATCCCACCGTTGCCGAGGCAAAGAATTTATATTCCTCTGTAAAATCATCGGCACAGAGGCAAACCTCGTGATAGGTTAACAATATGACTCTATCGAGTCATATTGCAGAGCTCAGAAATCTATATGGCAGCGGCCACGGCAAAAGCGCAAGCTATAAAGGGCTAACAACACTTCACGCCAAACTTGCTGTTGGCAGTAACATCACCCTTGTAAATTATCTTTGGGATACATACGAATGCCGTAAACAGAGCGGGCGGATTGCTGTACAATCATCCTGAGTGCACAGCAGGACAGGAAATGCTGCCCTGCGCCCGCTTCATGTTCCTTCTCCCCAAAATCATGCACTGCGCACATAAGCAGTTTTAGGTTCTGTCCAGGTTTGCGCACTGCATTAAACTGCTCTGTGCTACCCTTGATAAATGACCAGAGGAAAGAAAGAAAATACCATTAGCAGAAACAAAGGGTTGACAATAGTTAAGTTATGCCTTAACTTATAGAAATGAGACTGAGCTATTTATCATATCAAACAAATACAACTTGACGAGCGTGGCACGGTCGCACGGTTCCTTGTAGCAGAAAATGATCGAGATTTCTGGACAGGGTGGAAACTGAGAAGGACGCTGCAACATGGGTGATGCTGGAGGCTTTCAGGGGCCATCAAGGAACAAACAAGATTCGACCCACCCTGCTTAAGAAGTGTATTGACCTGGCGACAGAAGCAAAGAAGATTATTGAAGAGGAGAGATTGTATGAAAACGACATACGACAATGAATCTTATAAAGACTTGGTGAATTATGAGACTGACATCACCCGGTCATTTGAGTATGCCACGGACTTGTCGGTAGCGATTTTCAATGCCATGGAAGCTCAGGGGCTTAATCAACGTCAGCTTGCCGACAAAATGGGTATCAGCAAAGCTCGCGTGTCGCAGCTACTTAATTTGCAGCCAAATATGACGCTTAAAACCATAGCGAAATTTGAGTTGGCTCTGGGAGTAGCGTTGATTGAAGTACAACACAAAGTAGCGTTGATTGAAGTACAACACAAGGCGGTAGGCGATAGTGTGCGAATCAATATTCCCGTTAATCGAGGAACGGCGCTGGTCAACACCATACCCACAAGAATAAATCCGAAGCCATTATCGCATAGTCAGGAGGAATTGACTCGTGGACTCGCACATGCAGCTTAATGAATATCACCTGAATGGCATCTCAATTGAATCTATAGGGAGTTTCAATAATAAGCGAGACTCGATAGACATGCGACTAGGAGTGGAACATGAGCTTGCAAAGATTGCTGGCGATGCTGAATTTTATCTGGTTCGTCTTGATGTCTCATTTGAGCCAATCGAAGATAATTCTGCGCCATACAGAGGAAGTGTGTCAGGCCAGGCTCTCTTTTCGTTCCCCGATATGGAGGAAGAAGAAAGAGACATATATCTGATGTATAATGGAACCTCCATTCTCTACGGCTTACTCAGGGCTCAGGTTGTACAGGTAACTGCTCAGTGCAAAGATGGTAAGATGCTATTGCCAGCGTTCGATTTCATCAACTATTTTTCTGGCCAGGATAGTCCTGACGGAGAGTAGCATTGTCCTCCTCAGCAATGAGGGCGAAGACCAGATAGAAAGGCGAGATCATGGGTTTTATCCAAGCGTTTACCGGAGCACTGGGCGGCAGTTTTGCTGACCAATGGAAAGACTTCTATACCGTCCCCCAGGGGGTGAGTGCCACGGCAGGTGTGGTGCCGGCCCTACAGCAGCAGCAGAATCTTGGGCGCGGCTCAGACACCAAGGGCTCTGAGAACATCATCACCAACGGTTCCACTATCGTCGTGCCCGAGGGCTTTGGGCTCGTGACCTTTGAGAGCGGTGCCATCACGGGGTTCATCGCACAACCGGGCGGCTACACCTTTACCTCCACCGACCTCAACGCGCAGAGTTTTTTCAGCGGCGGCGGCCTGGTTGAGGCCGTTATCAAGCAGAGGTGGGAGCGCTTCAAGTACGGCGGACAGCCGGGAAGCCAGCAGGCGGCCTTCTTTGTCAACCTCAAGGAGATTCCGGACAATAAGTTTGGCACGCAGTCAGAGATATACTGGGACGATGCCTATCTGCAAACACAGGTGGGTGCGATAACCCGCGGGTCGTACACGCTGAAGATCACAGACCCCATCCTCTTTATCAGAGGCTTTGTGCCGGTTGAGTTTATCACGGCGGGCACGATGCGGCCTTTTGATTTTGCCGACTTTGATAACAAGGCCGCAGAGCAGCTCTTTAACGAGGTCGTGGCCTCGCTCTCGGCAGCCTTCAGCTCCTACACCAACGACCCCGACAAGGGCAATCGCATCACCCGCATCCAGCAGGACGCCGTCGGCTTTGCCGATACCCTGGACGAGGCCGTGGAGGAGGGCTATCACTGGAAGCGTGACCGCGGCCTCGAGATCATCAAGGCGGCGCTGCTCTCCATCGAATACGACGAGGACACCAAGCTCCTGCTCTCCGACGTGCGCAAGGCGGATGCTCTCACGGGGCAGCGCGGCAACTCCTTCCTCCAGCAGTCCGTGGCCCGCGGCGTAGAGGCTGCCGGCGACAACCCCAACGGCGGTGCCATGGGCATGGCCTTCATGGGCATGGGCATGAACGCTGCCGGCGGTATGGCCCAGGGCCTCCAGCAACAGCCCGACGCACAGGCTGGTATGCCTCCTGCGGCATCTGGCGGTGGGCAGCCTTCGTCTCCTGAGCAGTCCGCGCCGGCACCCACCGGTGCGCCGGTTGAGAACATTGCGGCCCCTGCCGCCGCCCCTGCCGCCGATGCGGATCCCTACGAGCAGCTCACCAAGCTCAAGGGCCTCCTGGACAACGGCATTATCACGCAGGAAGATTTTGATAAGAAAAAGACCGAGCTCTTGGGGCTGTAATGAGCAGCGAACATGAGCAGGGTGCGCCTCCGCCCGCAACCCAGTCCGCAGCCCAGCCGCCGCCGCCGACTCAAGCGCCGGTAAACCTGCCGCCGCCCAATCAGGCGCAGCCGGTTCAGGCTTCCCCTGATCAGATGTCTCCGGCACAGCCGCCGCCCGCACCTCAGGCAGCCGCAGTTCAGCCAGGAGCATCTCAACCAGACGCAGCTCAGGTGTCTGCTGCCCCGGCTTCCGCTCAACAGCAGCCAGCGGAGCCTCCCGCGGCCCAGCCCGAGCCTCCCTTGGCTCCGCTGCCGCCAGAGGGGCAGCCCATCATCTATCACGACAAGAGCCTCAAAAACGGTATAAGCAAATGTCCGTACTGCGGCTCGTCGGACATCCAGCTTGACACGGGCACTGGCCTTTTGCACTGCAACTATTGCCGGCGAGAGTTTGCCGAGGCCTCTGACGGCATCGACGGCGACATCTCCCAGCTCTCCGGCCTGCATACGACAAGGGGTGCGTCCGACATAGCCTTTGATGCATCCGATGTCGTCACGCTCAAATGCACGGCCTGTGGCGCTGAGGTTGTCGTTGATACCAATGAGGCACCGCAGGCGCGCTGCCACTGGTGCCGCAATATGCTGAGCCTCAATCAGCAGGTGCCCAACGGTGCCATACCCGATGCCCTCATGCCCTTCCGCATTACCAAAGAGCAGGCGCGCACACTCATCGAGCAGTTCGTGGGCAAGCGGCGTTTCTTTGCGCACCCGCGGTTCAAGGCGGAATTCACCACCGAGAACATCATGGGTGTCTATCTCCCGTATATGGTCATTGATGTCAACGCGCATTCGGAGTTCCGAGGAGAGGGTGAACACGAGACCCGCCGGTATACCGTGGGCTCAGGCAATAGCAGGAAGACCAAATACGATGCCGACAGCTATGCGGTGGCACGCGTGTTTGACCTGTATGTTGACGATCTCACCGTGGAGGCCTCCATGGACAAGCTCAATCAGAGCACGGTGGTCAACAGCAACAACGTCATCAACGCCATCCTGCCCTATCCTCTCAAGGAGACAGTGCGCTTCAACGCTAACTATCTCCGTGGCTTTACCTCCGAGAAGCGCAATGTCAACCGCAGTCAGACCGAAGACCTCATGCAGGCGCAGGTGAGAGATATCGCCCGCTGGAAGGCCTGGCAACTCGCCCCGTTTTATGACCGTGGTATCCGTTGGGATGTCGAGGATGTTGCTGTCAAGGGAGAGCTCTGGAAGACGGTCTACCTGCCGGTCTGGCTCTACTCCTACCTGCAGGTCAAGCCTAACGGCACCAAGTTCCTGCACTACGTGGCCGTCAACGCCTGCACGGGGGAGACCATGGGCTCGGTGCCTATCCACAAGCCCAAACTCTTTGCCATCTCGGCCATTATCGAGGTTGTCGGCATCGTTGTTGGCGTGTTCCTGGCCGTGCTCCTCTTCTTTGCGGGTTAGAAAGGAACCACTATGGCGTTTACAACACTCATCTTCATTCTCACTCCCATCATCGCTGACAGCAGCGACTCCGACGCGGTAGCGGCAGCGCCCTTGCTGCTGCTTCTCTCCGGCTTCGTCTTCTATGGCTACATATACGCCCGCTATCGCAACGCCGACAAGCGCCACTCCCATGAGCGGGAAACCTCGGCCAAAACGGCCAACCTTGGGCAGATAGACACATTTATCCAAAGCAGGAAGGGCCTTTCCAACGCCAGGATGCAGGGTGCGAATCAGGACAGAATAGAGGGAGCCCTCAACCAAGGCGGAGAAGGGGCGGGCAACAAGCTCCTCAAGGAGTTCATGCCGTTACTGGGGCAAGGCCAAAAGCAGGAATAAAGGAGCTCCATGAACATCAAAGCAGTCCTCTCCGTATTGGGAAAAGACCGTAAGGGAGTGGTGGCCACGGTGGCCACGACGCTCTATGAGTGCGGCGCCAACATCGACGACATCGCCCAGACCATCCTCGACGACATCTTCTCCATGACGATGCTGGTAACGATTGACGAGGATGCCGGTAGTTTCAACGACCTGCAGGAGCGGCTGCTCAGAGACGGCGAGGCGCTGGGCATGCAGATTGTGCTCCAACGCGCAGACGTGTTTGACTTCATGTACAAGGTGTGAAGACCGCCCCTTTTGTCATTGCGAGGAGCGCATCGCGCGACGCGGCAATCCAGTCCTTGGGTATTCGGTCATCGTAGGCCTTCATTTTGTAGCTTTGTTCCGTTCGCTTTCCGCTGAGACAAAAAGAGGTCTGAGCAGAGAATGTCAGAAATGAGATAGGTGTGAAAGAAACCGACGACATCGCCTTTATGCAGAATGCTCTTGCACAGGCGCGGGCCGCTGAGGCATTGGGAGAAGTGCCCGTAGGTGCCGTCGTGGTTGCGGAGGACGAGGTCATTGCCGCTGCCCATAACCGGCGCGAGGCCGATGCCAGCCCTTCCGCGCACGCCGAGTTTCTCGCCCTCAGTGAGGCCGCCCAAAAATTGGGACGCTGGCGCCTCAACGACTGCACGGTCTATGTGACGCTGGAGCCCTGTCTGATGTGCGCCGGCCTCATGCTGCAGGCGCGCATTGCCCGCTGCGTCTACGGTGCCGCCGACCCCAAGGCCGGTGCTCTCGGCACCCTGTACGCCGTGCATGAGGACACGCGACTCAACCATAGCTTTGCCGTTACAGCCGGTGTCTGTGCCGACGAAAGCGCCCAGCTGCTCAGCAGCTTCTTTGCAAGGCTGCGGAGCTGAGCGAGGAGCGTCTGTGGAGAGACGTAGGAACAAACAGGCAGAAAGGCGCGTGGACAAGGTTATCGCCCATGCCCCGGCAAAGATCAACCTCGTGCTGGAGGTAGAGCCTCTTGCCGCAGGGGAGGAAAAGCACCGGCTTACCTCCCTCTTCTGCACCACGACACTCAATGACACGCTGGTCTTTGACTTTGCTCCGGGCAGGGAGCCGTTTAACGCGCAGGTAGTCCTCGAGAGCGCTGGGTTTGATGTCTCCTTCATCGATCTGAACCACAACACGCTTATCAAGACCGTTGAGTGCTTCAAGCGCGAATACGGCTTTGGATTCCTGACACCCGGCACGCTCAGGGTGCAACTCATCAAGTCCATTCCCACGCGGGCGGGTCTCGGCGGCGGTTCGTCCGACGCTGCTGCCCTGCTGAGAATGCTCTGTTGGCTGGGCCAGGTAGAACCCCTGAGCGAGCGCAGCCTCAAGGTAGCGCGCGCCGTGGGCGCCGATGTACCCTTCTTCCTGCATGCTCCCAAGACCGGACTCTGCGCTCGTATGGGAGGCTATGGTGATGAGTTCATCGAGGCTGTGCCCAAACCCCAGATGCATCTGTGCCTCACAAAACCCGCGAGAGGGGTGGCAACGCACAGGGCTTTTGCCGCGTTTGAAGAGCAGGCCAGGGCAGCCACGGCCGCACACGCTGGCGCAACAACCCGGCTCGCCGAGGCCCTGAAAGGCGGTCAGGGGCTCAAGGAGATAGCCGCGCTCTGCACCAATAATCTGGAGCCGGTGGCAACCGAGCTCGTGCCGGAGATAGCCAGTATCCAGAAGATGCTCCGTGCTTGTGCCGGCGTGCTGGGCGTTGCGATGTCGGGTTCAGGCTCCGCGCTGTTTGCCATCTGCGAGAGCGCAGAAGCAGCGCAGGCCTGCATGCGGCACTGTGCCAGCCAAGGCCTCTGGGCCGTGGCGGTGCAGAGTTAGGGGCGCAAACATGGCGACGCAGACATGGCTATCCCAGCGTGGCCGATTTTCGGAAACAAGGGCGAACGGGACGTCGAGGACGCCGTCCCCTACCTGACTCCTCACCTCGCCCTGTTGTCTCCTTTGCCCCGCCAAGTGCGCTATACTAGGACTCTTGCATAGTGATTTTTGAAAGAGGTGACGAACATGGTGGATATTAATCAGGTAGAAGAAGCGCTGGAGCTGATTCGGCCGGCTTTGCAGGCGGATGGGGGAGATGTCAGGCTGGTTGACGTAGATCCTCAAGGCGTTGTTGCGGTGGAGCTGCAGGGTGCGTGCAAGGGCTGTCCCATGAGCCAACTGACCCTCGCAAACAGCGTCGAGCGCATTCTCAGAGAGCGTGTTCCCGGCGTTACCAAAGTCGTGCCGGCGGAGTTCTAGCGGGCAGGCAGACGCTTGGGCAGGCAGCCAAGCATCTTGGCTGACAAGCGAGCAAGCCAGCGGCCCAGGCAACCAGGCAGACGGATATGCAAACAACCAAAGCAAGCAACTCAGGAGGTAGCAGTGGTTCTCTCAGACCGTTCTCTTAAGGACGAACTGGCGGCTGCCCGCATTATCATCGA
>JAIRZP010000154.1 GCA_031267175.1 Coriobacteriales bacterium
CGCTCGCAGCGGCGGAAACGAGCAGGCCAAGGGTCCACAGAGCGCTCATGGCGATGAACTTTGCGATAATGACACCGCTCCGTCCGAGTCCTTTGGTCAGGGGCAAGACGAGCGTTCCCTTGCTCTTCTCCCCAGAGAGCAGCGAACCGCAGAGCAGGAGTGCCGCCAGAATACCCATCTGTCCGACGTTGCCAAAATACTGTGTCCAGGCCTCAAGGGCCGTTGGATCGGCGAGGCCCATGGTGTCCGCGAGGTCCCCGGCACCCGCAAGCTTCAAAATCTCAGGCGTATAGTAAGCAAGCGGCGCGTTCATCACTCCCAAAAGGGCAAAGACCAGGAACGTGATAAGCACACGTTGCGAGCGGATGAGGAGCAGTGCTTCCTTGGAGAGAAAAGCCAGAAAGCCGTTCATGCGACCACCTCCCGGTAGAGATTCTCAAGCGTGGGCTCCTGGACCTGATAACGCAGCACGGTGAAGGGGCCGCCGGCCAGCTCGGCAAGCAGCAGTTTGCCATCGGTCTCGACCGAACGGACGCCAACGCGGATGAGCCCGTCGCGCCACTCCACGCTGCGGACAAAGGGCAGCTGCCGCAGCCTGTCCACAGCCTGCAGGGCAGGGTCGCATGTCGGCCCACCGGCGGGAGGAGCGATGCCCTGCACCGGTCTGCCAGCTGGCGGAGCAGTGCCTTGCGGGAGCCCGACTTCCTCGCAGGAGGCTCCCCTACCAGCACCCTGGGCCAGCCCCCCATCGGCGCAACCGACTCTTGTACCAGCACCCTGCGCCCGCCTGTCAAGCTCAATGACGATACTATCGCTGCGGTGCATACGCTTGATAGTATCGAGCTTGCCTTGCAACGCTATCGCGCCGTTATCCAAGACGCCGACGTAATCGCAGATCCGCTCGACATCGGCGAGTATATGGGTGGAGAACAGGATGGTCGTCCGCTCGCGCACGAGGGAGAGGATGCCGAGCAGCTCCGCCCGGCCCACGGGGTCCAGGGCACTCGTCGGCTCGTCACAGATGAGCAGCACCGGGTCGTGGA
Organism: Coriobacteriales bacterium; assembly: GCA_031267175.1. Lineage (GTDB taxonomy): Bacteria > Actinomycetota > Coriobacteriia > Coriobacteriales > UBA8131 > WQXH01. Next base: position 1,044 of record JAIRZP010000154.1, read on the forward strand.
TCAAGGCCTGCGCGATGCCGAGGCGCTGCTTCATGCCGCGCGAGTAACCCTTCAGACGGCGCGTCTCAGCTCCTGTCAGCCCAACGAGTGTCAGCAGCTCCTGTGCCTTGCGGAGTATGTCGGCTTGGCTCATACCCGCTATCCTCCCGCAGAAGGTGAGGTATTCCAGCGCGTTCATGAAGCCGTAGAACTCGGGCACATCGGGCAGGAACCCTACCAGGCGGTTGGTCGCTGTCTCTCCAAACGTAACGCGCCTTCCCTCAATAGTGACGGTCCCCTGGTCGGCCTTCAACAGTCCGACGATGATTTTCATGGTCGTCGTCTTGCCGCTGCCGTTCTTGCCGATGAACCCGAAGATGCTTCCCTCGTCAACCTCAAAGCTGAGGTCTTTGAGCACCGGGAGGTCACCAAAACGCTTAGACACCGATTCGATAGTCAGACAGGCCACTGTGTTCTCCTTTCACACTGTTCTCCTTACACATGGTAATCCGTCACTGCTCCGGGGGAACCAGGAGGAACGCCGCTACGAGCACCGCAACGATCAGCACGATGAATGCCCCTATGAGGACCCATGCGGCAGGGCGGCCGAAGTTGCAGGTGTACCCAATGCCAAAGCGCTTCTCAACAAAGAGCGCGGGGTCAGCCGGGTTGAAGTAGAACTGCCCGAGCTTCCAGTAGCGGTCGTCATCGACATTGACATTGGTCGTAGACGACGGAGCGCTTGCTGCGGGCTCATCGCCGAGGCGGCTCCCGCCCTGCCCCACCCGGAACATGAACACCGCCAGAAAGATGAACACAAGCACAAGCAGTGCCAGTGAGGGGCCGAGTATCAGCCACATCTGCTGAATGCCCAGAAGCGACATCACGAGCAGGGCACCGAACATGAGCTCAAGTGCCGCGCCCATGGCGATGAGAAAACCGCTGAGCAGACGTCTGAACCGCACATCCTGCAGACGGGATGTGCGCGGGTTGCTTGCGTCTATCTGGCGTTTTGTCCTGCGGATGAGGACATAGATAAAGACGTAGAGGGCTGCCATGAAAACCTGTGCGCCAAGAGACAGCAGTACCGGCACTGGGCCTTTGCTGGCAAAACCATCGGCGACGCCCTCAAGGTTGTAGTGTATGGGAACGACATCGGGCACCTGCGGCCATATGAGCCAGACCGCGCCCAGCGTAAGCAGGATGATAAACGGGAAGAGTAAAAGCCATACCGGCGAGACGACGTCGCGTGCAGGCGGGGCGGTGTCGGCCAGAATGACCCCGGTTTTATCCACAGGCACCACATCCCACCCGCGCTCGACCTTGATGCGCTTCATCGCGAAATGCTTGGGCAGGTAGAGGGCAAAACTCAGGAGCAGGTAGACGCACACCGCGGCCAGGTATACGAAGAACGGCGTCGTGTCGTCAATGGGATAGGCGAGACCGAGCCAGACGCTGAGTGCCATGAGGAGCGCTCCAGCCACGAGCAGCTGGTTGCGGTAGACCGCGCGCAGGCGCATCAGCTCCGGGTCACGGCTGTGTTCCGCGGGCAGGGTAACGCCAAACAGCTCGGTACGCCGGGTGACATAGGGGATAAAGGCAAAACAGGTAATGAGCAGGAGATCAACAATGAGCAGGATGGCGAGTAGCATGATCCGATCCTTTCCAGGCTAGGGCTTTGGCCGCAGCAACCTTGGCAGTGGCGGCGTTTTTTGCAGTAGCAGTAACCTCTTCTGTGGTGGCCATGTTTGCAGCGACGTTTGCGGCGCTGCCCTCGCCCGAAGCGGGATGCGAGAAAGCGGCAATTGTTTGGTTGGCAGCAAGCTCGTACACAGCGACATCCGTGGTAGCTGCAGCCTCTCCAGTGACGAGGCAGCTTGCGGCACCCTCGCCAACGATAGGCTCACCACC
>JAIRZP010000253.1 GCA_031267175.1 Coriobacteriales bacterium
GCCATGCTCACTGAGTTGCGTGTGAGTAATCTGGCGCTCATCGCCGCCGCCGAGCTGGAGCTCGGACCGGGGCTCACCGTGCTTTCCGGAGAGACGGGAGCGGGCAAGACCGCGCTGCTCTCCTCACTCAAACTCCTTATCGGTGAGCGCGGGGATGCCGCCCTGGTGGGGAGCCAGGGCGAGGAGGCACGCGTAGAAGTGCTGTTCACCTGCGAGGCGGGGGAGCAGAATGCCGGCTCGGAGGTCTGCGACGGCGAGGAACACCTCGTGGTCCGCCGCATCAGGGCCGATGGCCGTTCGCGCTGCTATCTGGATGACGCGCTCGCCACGGTGGGCAAGCTTAACAGCGTCCTCGGCCCCCAGGTGGATCTCTACGGACAGCACGAGCATCAATCGCTGCTTAAGCCCACCGAGCAACTGCGTATGCTTGACGAGTATGCTGGCGAGGATCAGACCCATGCCCTGGCGGCCTACCGAGAGAGCCTGCAGGACTATCAGGAGGCTGCGGCCCGACTCAACACCCTGATTCAGCTCAGTACGAGTTCTGCCGCCGAGCGCGAACAGGCCAGTTTCGTGGTGCGCGAGGTAGCCAAGGTGGCTCCCCGGCCCGGCGAGTATGAGGCCCTGGAGTCTGAGCTTCCCCGTTTGCAACACGGTGAGCAGCTGGCCGAGGCGGCTGGTGCGGCCCTGGAGATACTGCGCGGAGAGAACGGTGCGCTCGAAGGGCTGGAGCATGCGGTCAAGGTGCTTGAGGCCCTCAGGGGCGTTGACGCCCAGCTGGATAAGCCGTTGGAGCAACTCAGCACGCTTGCTATCGTCCTGGAGGAGGCGACGGCCGACGTGGGCCGCTATACCTCAACCATTGAATATGACCCACAGCAGTTGCAACTCGCGCTCGACCGGCTCGGTGAGTTGGACGGCCTCAGCCGCCGTTTTGGGCCGGGGATGGAGCAGGTCTTTGCGCTCCTGCAGCGCTCCGAGCAGCTGCTGGAGAGTTCTGAGGATACGGAGGAACGCATCCAGCAGGCCGAGGCAGCAGCTTCAGAGGCAACCGGGGCGCTGGAGGACGCGGCGGCAGAACTCGCCCGGGTACGGGCGGTGGCGGCAGAGAGTTTTCTGGCAGGGCTCAATACGAGCATCGCCACCCTGGCGCTCACTGGTGCCAGCCTGGAGTTTTCTGTGGAGGATCTGCCTTTCAGCCGCTGGAATGCCACGGGCTCCCAGAGCTTTGAGCTGCTCTATCGTCCGGCACCCAACGTGGCCGCGCGCCCTCTGGCCAGGATAGCCTCCGGCGGTGAGCTCTCACGGGTCATGCTGGCCATCAAGGGCCTGCTCCAATCAAGCGACCACCCCATGACTCTGGTGTTTGACGAGATAGATGCCGGTATCGGCGGCAAGACGGCTAACGCCGTCGCGGAACGCCTGGCGAGCCTGGCACGCCAACACCAGGTCATCGTGATCACGCATCTGGCTCAGATAGCCGTCCTCGCAGACCATCACTTTCTGGTGAGCAAGACCGCCTCTTCTCGCACCACGCACACCGCTATCGCAGCGCTTGAGGGTGCCGACCGCACACGCGAGATTGCCCGTATGCTCTCCGGGTCCTCCGAGAAAGAGGCCCTCGCTCACGCGGAAAAGCTCCTGAAAGAAGCACACGCAGGAGAAGCACACGCAGGAGAGGCGTGCGAAAAAGAGCCGCACCCAAAAGAGGCGCACCCGCACCCCGCTCCCCTTGAAGAGACGCAACGGGCACAGGCAGCACCCTCACACAAGGCACGCCGATGATACTCGGCATCGTACTCAAAGGCAAGAAGACCAAGTACCTGGTGCCCAATCTGGGCCCGGAGAATATCGCCGTCATCGATCATACCGACATTGACCGCGTCTCGGGCGAGACCCTTGTGGCCCGGGGTGTCAAGGCCGTGGTCAACGCCTCCAAGTCCACCACCGGCCGTTACCCCAATCTGGGCCCGGGGATACTCATCGATGCCGGCATTCCCCTCTACGACGACGCGGGGCAGGCGGTGTTTGACCGGCTTGATGACGGAGACGAGCTTCGTATCGAGAGCGACGGCTCGCTCTACAAGGGCAGCACGCTGATTGCCCGGGCCACGGTCATGGATCGGGTGCGGCTGACGCGTCTGCTCGCCTCGGCAGAGCAGGCCATGGACACCGAGCTTGAGGCCTTTGTCCAGAACACGGTGCAGTTTTTGGACAAGGAGTCAGTAGCGCTCATCTACGACCCCTGGGTGCCCACGGTAGAGACCCTCATACGGGGCCGCCAGGTACTCGCAGTCGTCCGAGGTTACGACTATCAGGCCGACCTCAATGCCCTCAAGCCGTATATCCGCGAGGTCAAACCGGTGCTCATAGGCGTGGACGGCGGCGCTGATGCCATCGTCGAGGCCGGATTCAAGCCGGATCTTATCATCGGCGACATGGATTCGGTGTCTGACGAGACCCTGCTCTCCGGCCCGGAGATCATCGCCCATGCCTATGAGGACGGAGCGTGCCCCTCGGCGCCCCGGCTCAAAGCGCTCGGAGTGCCGTTTAAGACCTGGCCGCTGTCGGCAACGAGCGAGGACCTGGCCCTGCTGCTCGCCTGGGAGAAGAAGGCCGATCTCATCGTGGCGCTGGGCACCCATTCAAACCTCGTGGAGTATCTGGACAAGGGACGCAGCGGCATGGCCAGCTCCTTTCTCGTGCGGCTCAAGGTAGGCCTCAAACTGGTAGACGCCAAGGGCGTGAGCAAGCTCTATCGCGCGTCTCCGCCGTCCTGGCAGATTATCGGTATCGTAGCCGCCGCGCTCCTCGTGGTAGCCGCCGTCTTCATGGTGTCCGCCCCGCTCCGCCAGGCCTTCAGCCTGTTCTGGCTCAACCTCCGAGCGCAGCTGGGACTTTAGACAAGCAGCCCTTACGCGTTCTGGTATTCGGTCAAGGGAGGGAGCGTCAGGCGCTTTGCGGTGTGCACGGGTGAGAAGGCCTCGTTCTTCTCTATCCTTCTGAGCAGAACCAGGACCCGTTCGGCAAGCATTATCCTAAAGGCAACCTCTGGATCGTTGAGGTCTATCCCTGCCATCTCACTTATCTTGTTAACGCGGTATTTGAGGGTATTGTAATGGACGTGCATCGCGCTTGCGGCCGAGGTGATGTCCTGGCGATGACGGACGTAGCAGAACAGCGTGTCCACGAGGCTGCTGCCCTTCTGCGTGTCTATTTTGCTGAGCTCCCAGACGGACGGAGGGATGAGGTCGTAGAGGTCAAAGACCTCTCCAAAACGCAGGACCATGTGCTCCAGTATCAGGTCCTCATAGCGCAGGGCGCGTTCGGTGCTTTTCATCTGATCGGCTATGTCAAAGCAGGTAACCGCCTGATTGTAATAGGTGTACAGCGCGTCCAGATCATGAAAGGGCATGCTGATGGCCGCCCTGCAGTGATGCGTCTTGAGCAGCTCAACAAAGGAGGCAATGCGTTCTCGCTCACTGAGGCCCTCAATGGAAGCATTGTCGTACACGATGATAAGGGCATCATCATAGATAAACACCGCGTCGCGCTTGAAGAGGTTCTTCAGCATCTGTTTGAGCAGCAGGAGTTTGTCGGTCTTGCGAAAGCGTTCCTCCATCTCAACGATGATGGCAACCAGAAATTCGTGGAACTCGAGGTTGTAGAGTTTGATGCGCTCCTGGATAGTCGTACGGTCGGCCAGCTTACGCTCGATGATGTCGAGGAGGAAGGTCTCAACAAAGGGGGCACCGGGCTGCCGCATGGCCAGATTGGTTCCCATGCTCAGGGCAAGGTATTGACACAGCACCTTGAATATCTCAATGTCGAGGACCGCGGTTATGGGCCGGTTGTACTCAAAAAGTTTGCAATAGGCTACCAAACGATTGCCTCGCACGACCCGCCCGGCAATGAGGCGGTGCTTGAGAAAGTCCTTCTCCCAGATGATGAGCACCTTGTCGTCGCCCGGCGCGTTGCTCTCTTCTCGCATGACTTCTTCGATAAACTGCTCGGGCATGTAGCCCTTTGTCATCACGTACTCAATGATGGGATCATCCTCCACCAGCTCAGCGCCGATGCTGCTGAGCAGGCAGAGAGAGGTGTCGAGGAGCAGGAGCGGGTTGCCGAGCGCCTGATAGCCCAGTTCCAGCAGTTCCTCCGTCTTGGACTCGTTTTGGACAAGCTGAAGCAGCCGGCTCGCAAAGTTATTGACCTGTATCTGGATTTCAAACACGGTACAGGTCTCGTCATACAGCCGTTCAAAATCCTCTGCCGTGCTGGCCAGTATCTTGTTGGTGCGGTTGCGGTCATAGAGAAACGGCCTGTCCTCCTCATCTATGAGCAGGAGCAGGTTGGTGTGCGCCGCCATCTCGGGCGTTGGCAGTTCTGACACCTTTCCATAGTACAGGCAGTCTTCTTTGAGAGGGAGATCGGCGCCTTTGAGAGGCTGACGGGCAACGACTATTCTCGCTGGATCGGGGCTGATGACTCGGATACCTTTGCGGGCCTTGGATGAAAAATTAGAGAAGTAGACTATCATGCCCCACCTCTTTCATGCCTCGTAGTGGTTGTTCATGCGTCTTGGTTATATTTTGCAGTATATTACATGTGAAGGACGCCAAATTGCAGAATATCGGCGTTCATCAAATTTCATAATCTTTTGCATAACGCTGATTCCATTTTAGAATCTTTGACTAGCGACCACCCACAAAAATCTACTCTGTTCGGTGTAAGGCTGAAATCTCACGACAGTGCGCCGGTAAGAAGCGGCGACAAAGCATCGTTCAAAGTTCTCAATCGCCACCGTAGAAATCAGGGCTTTGGCGGTCGTATACTCAGGGCACTTTCCATTATCACGTTCCATCAATCAAAAGAATGAGGAGGCAATTATGGCAAAAGGAGTCTTTGAAAGCGCCACCGAGGCCTGTGCGGCAGCAACTGAGGCACAGAAGAAGCTGGTCAAGGAGTACACACTGGAAGATCGCGACCGTTTTATTCAGGCGATTCGCGACAAGATCATGCCCAACATGGAGCTGCTCGCCCAAATGGAGTTTGATGAGACGGGCTATGGGCGTTTTGAGGACAAGATGGCCAAGAACACCGGCGCTGTCATGCTCTCGCAAGGGACCGAGGCTATTCCCACCAATCTGTATGCGTCCGACAAGGGCCTTACGGTGGAATATTACGCCCCCTATGGCGTGGTAGGTGCCGTCACGCCGGTCACCAATCCTGCGGCCACCATCATCGGCAATGGCATCGGCAACATGGCCGCTGGCAACGCCGTCGTGTTCAACGCGCACCCGGGTGCCAAGGCAACCTCCGCCAAAACGGTCGAGCTGGTCAATGAGGCCATCACCGAGGCCGGTGGTCCCGAGAACCTCTTCGTCATGGTGGCCAATCCCACGCTCGCCACGCTTGACGAGATAATCGCCTATCCCTCCGTCAGACTGCTGGTAGGCACCGGCGGCCCGGCCATGGTAAAGACCCTCATGACCTCGGGCAAAAAGGTCATCGCGGCCGGCGCAGGCAACCCACCCTCTATAATCGACAGTTCGGTTGACCTCAAAAAGGCAGCGGAAGGCCTTCTGGGCTCCGCGTCCTTTGACAACAACCTCCTCTGCATCGCCGAGAAGGAGATCTTTGTGGTCGAGGATGTCTTTGACGAGTTCATGAAGGAGTTTGAGGCTGCTGGCGCCTACGTTATCGCTCCGGAGGATGCCAAGAAGGTCAGTGAACTCTGCTATGTGCAGCTCCCCAACGGCGAGTATGTCGCCAACAAGGATTACGTGGGCAAGATGGCCAACAAAATCCTCGCGGCTGCCGGCGTAGAGATCGATTCCGACCCGCGCATCGCGGTCTATGTCACCGACTTTGACGATCCGCTGGTGCACACCGAACAGATGATGCCTATCATCCCCATCGTCAAGGCCAAGGACTTTGAACAGGCAATGGAGTGGGCGTATATCGCAGAGAAGGGCAACTGCCACTCCGCCTCTATCTGGTCCAACGACATCGACCATGTCACCGAGTTCGGCACGCTTATCAACACCACCATCTTCGTGCAGAACGGTGGCACCATGGCCGCGTTTGGCGTCGGAGGCAGCGGCACCAACGCTCCCACGATTGCCACCCCAACCGGCGAGGGCGTCACGGGGCCGCAGTCATTTGTCCGTCGTCGTCGCTTCTGCATGGCCGACGGAGGCAACTACCTGCTCTAAGTCAGTAACCACAAAGGGGGGCTCGGGAGTATTCCCGGGCCCCCCTGTGTCCCATACGGTTGGAGTGCCTGCCCTGGCAGAAGGGCTTCTCCAGCGGTATCTAGCATGTTCTCACGCAACTGGATAGAAGAGAAAGAGAGTGGCCATGCCAATCAGCAGCTTTGCTGAACTCGCGAGTGCGGTTCAAGCAAATGAGAAGAAAAGCCGTATCGCGGTCGTTGCGGCGGACGACCTCCACACTGTTGAGGCCGTTGTAAACGCACAGAACGAAGGCCTGGTTGAAGCGCTTCTCATCGGAGACGCGCTTTTGATAGAACAGAGACTGGACGAACTCGGCGAGGATTCAGAAGATTTTACGATTATCGGCACGGCGAGCAATGACGAAAGTCTGGCTCAGGCCGTAGAGATTGTAAACGCTAACGAGGCCAATGTCCTCATGAAGGGCCACCTGGAAACGGGCGACTTCATGCGCATGATACTCAACAGGGACAACAATCTCCGCAAGGGCTCGCTGCTATCGGTGGCTGGCTTCTATGAGTTGGAGCGCTACCACAAGCTCCTGGCCGTTACCGACCAGGCCATCAACACCTATCCGGACCTCGATGGCAAAAAGGCCATCCTCGAAAACGCCGTGGGCCTGCTCAATGCCTTTGGCATGGCGAGCCCCAAGGTGGCGGTTCTGGCAGCGGTGGAAAAGGTCAATCCCAAGATGAAGGAGACCGTCGACGCCGAAGCGCTCAAGCAGATGAACGAGGACGGAGAGATTACCGGCTGCGTTGTTGACGGCCCGCTCTCCCTCGATATTGCCACCAGCAAGGAGGCCGCCGATATCAAGGGTTACGCGAGCGAGGTAGCCGGCGACGCGGACCTGCTGCTTGTCCCCGATCTCGTCTGCGGCAATGTCTTTGTCAAGGCCCTCACGGGCTTTGCGGGTGCGACAACGGCCGGCACCGTCGTAGGTGCCAAGGTTCCCGTGGTGCTGACGCCCCGCAGCGCCGAGGCATCGGACAAGTTTTATTCCATCGCGCTTGCCGCGTACACGGCACAGGGCTAGCAGGCTGAGCACTGCGCTCAACCGCAATGCTAAGGAGAAGGCATGACAAACAAAAGCTATCTGATTCTTGCCATAAACCCCGGGTCCACGTCCACCAAAATAGCGGTGTTTGAGAATGAGCAGGAGCAGTTCTCCCTCAACGTCGAGCACGACGCGGAGGTCCTCAAGACCTTTGCCGATGTTCAGGATCAGCTGGAATACCGTAAAAAGACTATTGTTGAGGCCCTGGAAAGCAAGGGCGTGGATGCCGCCAGCATAGATGTATACGTGGGCCGGGGCGGCGGTCTGGTGGCCGTTGACAGCGGGGCCTTCGTGGTCACCGACCGTTTACTGGAAGACGCTCGCAAGGGTATGGCCGGGCAGCATCCCGCACAACTCGGCTCACAGATCTGTGATGCCCTGGCCAAACAGTATGGCGGAGAGGCATACATCTATAATGCTCCCGACGTGGACGAGTACGATTCGATCTCCCGCGTGTCCGGGCTCAAGGGCGTCTATCGCCAATGTCATATCCACACCCTCAACCAAAAGGAGATTGCCCTGCGCTATGCCGCGGAGCATGACGTGGACTACGACAGGATCAACCTGATCATCTGTCATATCGGTGGAGGCATCTCGGTTACCGCGCACCGGCAGGGACGCATGGTAGACGGCAACGACATCATCCGCGGCGAGGGTCCCATGACCCCCACGCGCGCGGGTTCGCTCCCCACCATCGACGTCCTCGACCTGTGCTTCAAAGATGGTGCCAACAAAAAGGCCATCAAGGATCGCCTCACCAAAAACGGCGGTCTCATCGATCATCTCGGCACGGCGGACGCCAGAGAGGTGGAGCAGCGCATCAAGAACGGCGACGCGTACGCGCGCATCGTCTATGACGCCATGCTCTACCAGGTGGCAAAGAACGCGGGTGCCTGCGCCGCAACCCTCAAAGGGGAGCTGGAGGCCATCATCCTCACCGGTGGCATGGCTCACAGCGAGTACATAGTCGATTTTCTGCGTGATTATATCGGTTGGATTGCTCCCCTGGTGGTTATGCCGGGAGAGTTTGAAATGGAGGCTCTTGCCGCGGGTGCCCTACGGGTTGCCCGGGGAGAAGAAGAGCCGAGACTGTATACAGGTGCGCCTGTATGGAACGGATTTTAAGGAGGAGTTTGATGGAAGCATTAGCAGCAGTATCACACGAGACAGGCAAGATGGGCATTGAGAAGATCGATGTCGCTGAACCCAAGACAGGCGAGATTGCCGTAAAGATGGTGGCATGCGGTGTGTGCCATACCGACGCGGCAGGACTGCACCAGATTTTTCCCGTACCGTTTCCGGCCGTGTATGGCCACGAAGGTGTGGGCATTGTTGACAAGGTGGGAGACAACGTCACCAACGTGGCCGTAGGCGACCGCGTTGTCATGACCTTTCCTTCCTGCGGCGTGTGCCCTTCCTGCGTTGATGGTCACCCCTATGCCTGCGACCGCATGCTCGAGCTGTTCTGGGGAGGAAGACTCCCCGATGGCACGACGCCGTACTCGCAGGATGGCGTGCCGGTATCCACCTTCTTTGGTCAGGGATCCTTCTCTACCTACACCGTGGTGCAGGCCCGCAACGTGGTCAAGGTAGACATAGATTCGGATGAGGAGCTTGCGAACCTCTGCTCCCTGGGTTGCGGCGTACAGACCGGCGTGGGCGCGGTGTTGCACGGCCTCAAGGCTGAGCCCCACGGCTCCATCGCGGTCTTTGGCGCAGGCGGCGTGGGCATGGCTGCCATCATGGGTGCCAAGCTCGCCGGGTGCTATCCCATTATCGCGGTTGACGTTGTGCCTTCTCGCCTTGAACTGGCAAAGGAGATAGGCGCTACCCATACGGTCAATGGCAAAGAGGTCGATGCCGTTGAGGAAATCAGGAAGATAACAAACGGCGGAGCACACTACAGTGTGGAGTCCTCCGCGGTGCCGGCACTGACGCTTCAGGCGCTGGACTGCCTCAGAAAACGCGGTAAGGCCTGCCAGGTATCCGTAACTGGCCCGGCAACCATAGAGCTCCCGATAGAGCCGCTCATCCTGAGCAAGAATGTGACCTACTTTGGCCTCGCAGAGGGTGCCAGCAATCCGCCGGTATTCATCCCCGAGTTGGTCGCGTACTACAAACAGGGGCGTCTGCCTGTGGACAAGCTCGTCACGCTCTATGACTTCAAGGACATTGACAAGGCATTTGAAGACTCCCACACCGGTGTAGCTATCAAGCCGATTCTGGTGTTCTGATCGGAGCGAAGCCAGGACCAATTATTTGACCATCACGGGCGTTAGGGCATAGCCACTCTCAAGGGAGGCTCGGACTATGCCCGCGCCCCGTGCTGGTTCCTCTGGCGCGGAGGCACGCAGTGTTCTGTTGAGCGTGGCCGCTGTGCCGACCCCAGAAATACCCATTGCCGTAAGAAGACCGCTGTAAGAAGATCGGAGGCCCCATGCACATAGGGATTCCCAAAGAGTCCGACCCCAAAGAGACCCGTGTCGCTGCCACCCCCAAGTCGGTAGCCCAGCTTGTGAAGCTCGGCTATGAGGTGGTAGTG
>JAIRZP010000021.1 GCA_031267175.1 Coriobacteriales bacterium
TACATCAAGGAGAAGCTCGTCATATCCCACTACACCGCCAAGGCCCATATCTACAATATCTATCAGAAGATGGGCATACACTCCCGCCAGGAACTCCTCAACCTCATAGAAATGGTGGAGTTGGAGGGTTAGCGGGGGTGTATTGGCTCTGAAGGCATAGTTTACACCTGCCAGCTGTTGAGGTAGTCCTGCTGTTGGGGGCTCAGCTCGTCGATCTCCGCTCCCCAGGCTGTGAGTAGCTCCTGCGAGATAAGGTCGTCGATCTCGGCGGAGACGTCGATGACGGCGGGCTTCAGGCTCTCTCGGTTCTTTATGAGGTAGAGCACACTGTGGTACTGCACGGCAAAGCTCAGATCCATGATCTCCGCAGGATGTCCGTCGGCCGCGGCTATGTTGACGAGCTTGCCTTCTGCGATGACGTTGATGCGCCGGCCGCTCGGCAGCACATAGGCCTCGATGTTCTGGCGTGCCTCATAGTGGCTGGAGGCCAGCTCCGCAAGCCCCGCCACGTCCACCTCGACATTAAAATGCCCCGCATTGCAGAGCAGCGCGTCGTCGCGCATCAGCTGCATATGCTCCGTCGTGATGACGTCCTTGCAGCCGGTGGCGGTGATGAAGATGTCTCCCTCCCGCGCCGCCTCGGCCATGGGCATGATGGCGTGCCCGTCCATGCGTGCCTCGATGGCCTTGACGGCGTCTACCTCGGTAACGATGACCGAGGCACCGAGCGCCGCCGCCCTCATGGCGATGCCCCTTCCGCACCAGCCGTATCCCGCGACGACCACGGTCTTGGTGGCAATGAGGAGGTTGGTGTTGCGCAGCAGCGAGTCCCAGACGCTCTGGCCGGTGCCGTAACGGTTATCGAAGAGGTGTTTCATGCGGGCATCGTTGACGGCTATCATGGCAAAGCGCAGGAGACCCGCGGCCTCCAGAGCCTTGAGACGGATGACGCCGGTCGTGGTTTCCTCGCAGCCTCCCCAGAGATCCTCTGCCAAGTCGGGGCGAGTGGTGTGCAGGAGGTTGACGAGGTCGCCACCGTCGTCGATGAGAATGTGTGGCCTGTGCTCCAGGCACATCTCTATATGCCGGAGGTAATCGGCGTCACTCTCACCGTGCACGGCAAAGACGCTCACGCCGCTCTCCGCCAACGCCGCGGCCACGTCGTCCTGGGTGGAGAGCACGTTGCTCCCCGTAGCGCACACTGAGGCTCCCGACAGGCCGAGCACCTGGCAGAGGTAGGCGGTCTTGGCCTCAAGATGGATGGAGACGCTGAGTCTGACACCGGCCAGCGGCCGCTCAGCGGGAGGCAGAGCTGTTACCCGCTCCTCAATGGCGCGCAGCAGCGGCATGTGGCTCCGTACCCAGGCAATCTTCTGTGCACCGCTCGGTGCCAGGGCAATGTCGTATACCTCGTAGCTGTTCATGTTCGCTTCCCTTTCTTCCCTTTATTCATTTTGGCCGCTCTCGTAATGCGTCATCCATTGTAGCGGCAAAGTGTCAGAGCCTCGCGCGGGGATGACAGGTGAGGTATTCCTCGCGGAGGTGCCTGCGACCTACGTGCGTGTAGATCTGGGTGGTGGATATGGAGGCGTGGCCCAGGAGTTCCTGGATAGAGCGCAGGTCGGCGCCTCCCTCCAGCAGGTGCGTGGCGTAGGAGTGCCTGAGGCTATGGGGATGCAGTGTGCTGAGGCCCACCTGCCTGCCATATGCTGCGACGATGTTGTAAACCCCACTCGCGCTCAGACGCCGGCCCCGTGTATTGAGAAAGACGGCGCTGCCCTCGCTCGGCTGGACCTGTCTTTTGGTGTGCAGCTGGCCCCTGGCCTCGCTCAGATAACGCTTGAGGGCGGCCAGAGCCGTGCCGCTGACCGGCACCATGCGCTCCTTGCTCCCCTTGCCAAACACACGGATGAGGCCCCCGTCCAGGTCGCACTCGGCCAGGTCGAGCGCGGTGATTTCCGAGAGCCTGAGACCGCAGCCGTAGAGCAGCTCCAGCAGCGCGTGGTCGCGTATGCCCGCGGGCGTGGGCTCAAAAGGCTGGTCGAGCAAGGCCGCTATCTGGTCGATGCTGAGAGACGCTGGCAGATGTACCGGCACCTTGGGCATTTTGAGCACGGCGGCCGCGTTGTGCTCTGCGAGGCCATCCTGGGCCATGAATCCACAGAAGCCCTTGATGGCGGCTACGCTGCGATTAAGCGAGGACGGCGCAAGGCCCAGCTCCATGAGCTCGCCGAGGTACCCGACAATTGCCTGATAGCTGAGCGAGCTTGCGGGCGCGTCGGCGCCCTGGGCAGTGATGAAACGCTGCAGGTCGCGCTGATAGCCCAGTATCGTTGCGGGGGCGGCACCCTTCTCCACCCGCAGATAGGAGAGGTATTCTCTGAGCGCCGCGTTAAGGGTGACCATAGCTGGAGAGTCCTAGGGGGTCTTGAGTTCTGCGGCTGCCTGGATACCGGCAGCAAAGGCCGCGGAGAAAAAGGCCGGGTCGTCGCTTCTGCCTCTTCCCATGGTGGTTACCTCGACGCCTCTGAGGTCTATGGCATCAAGCTCAGCGAAGACCGGCACCAGAGCATGCTTTGCGAGGATGCCGCTTTCCTCCATCTGCTGCATCACTTCCCGCGTTTGCGAGGCGCTCAGGTTGCCGGGCAAGGGAAGCCATACCTCGCAGAGGCAGACCCTGCCGAGGACGGTTCTGGTGTGATGGCTCAGCCCACGGTGACGCTCGCGCCTGTCCTGCCACGAGAGCCGGAGTACGGCCAGTGGTGTGCCGCCCAGGGCCGCGGTGGCGTTGAGTGCCTCCCCCTGGGCAGTGCCGCTGTGTCCCAGGGCGGTGCCGCTGCCTACCACGCCCGGCCCGGGAGCCACGATGACCACGTCTGCCTTGGCTACCACGTGCGCCGTGAGCAGGCCGCTGTAGAGGTTGATGGCCTCGAACTGGCCGCCAAAGGCCTGACCCGAACTTATCGTCCGGTCTATGAGCCCAGCTTCCACACAGCGCGGGAGCAGGTCCGAGAACGCCAGGGGCAGGGCGGCCGCGTCGTTCATGAGATAGGCCACCGTGGCCTCGGGCGCTGCGTGCTTTATCGCCGCGGCCACGAGCGGCATCTGGGAGTGCAGCTCGCAGCAGACCACAGGCATACCCGCCAGGCTCTCCGCGTTTTGCAGGAGCGCGTGAAAGGGAGAGTCCTGTTCCTCCACGCTGTCAACCGCCGTTTGCAACGGTGTGTAGCGCAGCTTGACGATATGACCGTAAGCTGTGGTGTCCGGAGGGGCAGAAGATGCGTCCAGAGAAGCGGATAACTCTTGTCGAAGGGCAGAAGATGGGTCGGCGGAGAGGGAAGATGGGTCAGGGGAGGCTTCGTTTGCAGAGATGGAGTCTGGGGAGGCTTCGCCCGGCAGTATGAACACCACGCCCCCGGTGCCCAGCTGCAGGTCGATGCCCGTCGTGTTGACGAGCACCCTCTGACCGATGGCGACACGTGGGCCCAAGGCCAGATAGTTGCAGGCTCGTAGCTTCCGGGCAGCGTCGGGGATATTGGGGATATTGGGGATATTGGGGAGATTGGGGGTGTCAGCTGAGGCGACAGATTCGGCAGCGTCGGCAGCGCCGGCAAGCCTCACCTGAACAATCTGCAGGTCATCACGCGTGTCGAGGACTTCCAGAACTGTTGCCCACCTGAGGCTCATTCGTCGAGGGCCTGCGCTATCTCATCGGTCATATCCATGCTGTGATAGACATTCTGCAGATCCTCCAATTCCTCCAGCCTGTCCACGAGCCTCATGACCTTTCTGGCGTCGGCAACACTCACCTCGGTGGGCACACTGGGCTCCATGATAAGCTCGTACCCGCGCACCTCCAGACCCTGCTCCACAAGCGCGTCTCGCACCTGGGCAAGCTCGGTGGGGCTGGTGAGCACAACCCACTCATCTGCGGCATCCTCGTAGTCGTCAGCGCCCGCTTCGGCCACGGCGAGCATGAACTCGTCCTCATCAGGCATCTGCGCCTTATCCAGGGTAAGCTGCCCTTTGCGCTCAAACTGAAAGGCTACCGAGCCCGTGGTGCCCAGGTTGCCGCCCGTATGCGTAAAGGCCGAGCGCACGTCTGCCGCGGTGCGGTTACGGTTGTCGGTAAGCGCCTCACTATAGATGGCCACGCCGGCGGGCCCGTAGCCCTCATAGATGACCGTCTCGTAGACCGCGCCGTCTGAGCCGGCGCCAAAGGCCTTCTTGATGGCCGTGTCTATCCTGTCTTTGGGGAGACTGTAGCTCTTGGCCTTGGCCACCGCCGCCGCCAGACTGGCATTGTTCTCGGGGGTGGGGTCGCCGCCCTCTTTGGCCGCAACCGTGATGTTGCGACTGAGCTTGGAGAAGAGCGCACTGCGCTTCTTATCCTGTGCCGCCTTGCGGTATTTTGTAGTGGCCCACTTAGAGTGTCCGGACATAGGTATCTCCATTCTGCCGCCACGGGGCGGCACAAACAGGGTAGGACGATGCGCAGTGGCAGCTCTGTTGCACGCGCGGTTCTTCCTCTGGCTTCTGTGGCGTCTTGTAGTATTTTAGCAGTTAGCTCGGGGTGTTGCTGCTCTGCCCCTGAGCTGCTATGCGCACGCGATGTGCGGCACTGGGTCGTAGGGTACGTACAACGCATCCTCTTACCGTTCCTCAGCGGCTCAGCCTATACAGTGTGTATTGATTGAGGGAGACTCCCTCTCTCTCCGCCTCAAAGGCGAGGCGGGCGTGCAGAGACTTAGGGAGCCTCACGAGGAACTTGCCACTGAACCTGTCGTCATCCAGAGGAGCAGGGATAGTGAAGCCGTTTTCAAGCTTCGTCTCAATCCAACCCTCCATGGCCTCCATCAGGCCGTCATAGGCCTCCTGAAAGGTCTCTCCGGTACTCTGACAGCCGTCAAGCTCCAGCACAGATGCATAGAAGTACGAGCCGCTTTCGTCCTGCACAGGCTTGACGATGTAATTGTACGGGAGTCTCATATACTCTTGAACGCTCATGTTGTTGGCCTCCTCATTGTATTCGCCTCAAAATATCTTTAACGTATACGGCCTTGAGTGGATTCTCCTTCTTGATTGTGATAACGTCGCCCGCTGCATTGATGTAATGGCAGTGGGAGCCTTTTTGCCTTGCAAGCCTGTAGCCACCGACCGTGAGTGCTCTGTCGGCTTCCGCCATGCTTATGCCGTTCGGTTGTCGTTTCATCTTCTCGACTACTTTGTCCACACCAACCATAGACATCGCCTCCTTATGATCCAATAGTATCATATACGATACTGTATGACAAGAGGACGAACAGCAAAGTGAGCTGTGTTCAGTTTGTACAGACACCCTCAACTGAGCGGCAGAGAGAGCACGGAATTTAAGATGTGCCTGCCCTCCTCGTGGGAATGAAAGACTATGCGATGGTAGATGCTCCCGGTGATGCCCAGGCCGTTGTCGTGTGCTGTTTTTACCGCGGCGCTCACTATATCATCAAGTGAGACCGTGGGGCCATTCTCGTCATCTCCGAGATCCATCGTCTGATAATAGATGAGATGGCGCCCTGCCTCCGTCAACACAACCGGCTCGTCAAGCGGAAGCCCGTGCTCCAACGCAAAGGCCACATCGACCATGAGGCCCCAGCTGTTATCCTGTGTAACAACCACAGTATCCTGTACAGCTGAGCCATCTTGCAAAGCTGCGCAATGCTGTGTGGCCGCATCCGTAGCTCCCTGTACAGCCACGCCCGCGACCATCTGACAGGAAAAGACCGTCGGAAACCACACCATCCACTCTGCCAGAAGCGCCGCTATACGCTCATCTTCCAAAAACTCCCCGTTATGGGCATGAGGCAGGAAGGCAAAGGCAGGCAGATCCTCCACATACCAGGGATGCGCAGCCCGCATCCGGTCCATCATGACCAGAAG
>JAIRZP010000026.1 GCA_031267175.1 Coriobacteriales bacterium
GTCAGACATTGTGGTGAGGTAGCCTGCGGGCTTGTTGAGCATGAGGTACTCCGCGGTGTCGGCCAGCGTAATGAGCCTGCCGTCCACCCGCACCTCGTCGGAGCCGGGGTCTACCTTGCTGCCCAGCTTATCTGTCGCAACGCCGTTGACAGTAACCCGCCCCGCGGTCATGAGATCCTCCGAACCACGACGCGACGCCACACCGGCACGCGCCAGGAACTTCTGGAGGCGCATCGGGTACAGTTGCGGCAGCTGGGGCTCGTCCTCAGTCGGGGGAAACGAGGTTCTGGCACCCCTCCCCTCGCTCACTTCAGTGCTCATTCTCGCGTAATTCTACCGCCAGCTCCAGTTCAGATTCCAGTTCCTCGTCAAAGTCGTCGTCCGGGGAGACAGACGCATACCGTGCCTCCAAATCCAGCGGGTCCGCATGCCCTGAGGCGGCGGAGAGACGCTCGCGAATGATTC
The DNA here is from genome assembly GCA_031267175.1 of Coriobacteriales bacterium. Classification (GTDB taxonomy): domain Bacteria; phylum Actinomycetota; class Coriobacteriia; order Coriobacteriales; family UBA8131; genus WQXH01. The sequence continues at coordinate 466 of JAIRZP010000026.1, forward strand.
GTCTGGCATGCTCGTCTGGCGCAAACTGCTCAAGGGGAGGCAGGTCTTTGAGGCTTTTGAGGCCAAATCGTTCCAGAAAGCTGCGACTCGTGCCATAGAGTATGGCGTTACCCGGAGTCGAGGAACGCCCGGCCTCGCGTACCAGGCCCTTGTCCACGAGCGAGGACACCACGCCCTCAGAGCCTACGCCGCGGATGGCGTTGATGTCCGAGCGGGTCACGGGCTGGTGGTAGGCAACCACGGCCAGCGTCTCCAGCGCGGCCTGTGAGAGCGAACGGGTGTCCCAGGAGGCCACATAGCGCTCGATAATCTCGTGGTAGGCCGGGTGCGAGTACAACCGCCAGCCGCCGGCCACCTCGCGCAGTTGGATACCGCGTTCCTCATCGGACAGACGGTTGGCCATGAACGCCAGGGCACTGTCAACCTCAGAAGGCCGGGCATCAATGATCTTTGCCAGTTCGGCCGCACTCACCGGCTCATCCGACACAAAAAGGAGGGCTTCCAGTACGCCTTGCAGGTCTGTTTCACTCATGTTGTCATCCTCTGCTTCTCAAGATACTCATCCACGGGGCTTGCCTCGTCGTCCTCCGCGGGCAGCGCGGGAGCCCAGTCTTTCTGGTCAATCCAACTCAGCGTGATGGTACCACAGCCCTCCTGCTGCTCAATGGCTATCATGCCCCTGTGGAACAGCTCCAGCATGGCGAGAAAGCTCACCACCACGGCGGCACTGTCACGGCGGCCTTCCAGGAGCTGGGCAAAGGTGAGCGTGCCGTGTGACGAAAGCCTGAGCCGCATCTCTTCCAGGCAGCCTTCCACCGGAATGGGGCGTGCGGCGATGTGACGGGCCTCCATGAGGAACTCCTCGCGCCTCGCGGCCAGGCCGGCGCAGATGAGCGCGAGGTTCTCAAGGTTGACGCCTTCGAGATAATCGGGCACAGCACTGAGGAAGGGTGCCTCCAGGCCGGCCTGGCGGGCATGCATCCTCCCCTCATTCTCCATGCGCGAGCCGAGCGCGGCGGCGGCATTCCTGAACTGCTTATAGGCGACGAGCCTGGAGATGAGTATCTCGCGGGCCTGCTCGGGCTCAAGCGTCTCAAACTCCTCATCCACCTCGTAATCCGAGCTATGGGGAAGCAGCGACGAAGCCTTGAGGGCCAGGAGGCTGGCGGCCACCTCTATGAAGTCCGAGGCCACGTCCATGTCGAGGTTGCGCATGTCTCCCAGATAGGCGAGGTATTGGTCGGCCACCTCGGCTATGGAGATGTTGCCTATATCGACCTTGCGCTGCGACACGAGGTGAAGCAGCAGTTGAAAGGGCCCTTCAAAATCGGCTGTTTTGACCTTGTACGACATGGCTATCCAAAATAGTTGAGGTGCATGGCCGTTTTGACTTCTCCGAGCGTCTGCTCTGCAACTTCGTTTGCCTGCCGCGTACCCTCCGCAAGCATCTCATACACCGAGGCGCGGTCCTGTGCATACGCCTCGCGGCGTGCGCGAATGGGCTCGAGCTCCGCGTTGAGCACCTCAAACAGATACTTCTTGACCTGCATGTCTCCCAGACCCCCGTGCTCGTAGCAGCGCTTCATCTCGGCCACCTCCGCCTTATCCGGCGCAAACACGTCGAGGTAGGTAAACACAGTGTTGCCCTCGACATGCCCTGGATCCTCTACACGCAGATGCAGCGGGTCGGTGTACATGCTTCGCACCTTCTCCCAGAGCTGCTGTTCGGAATCGGCCAGATAGATGGCATTGCCGAGCGACTTGCTCATCTTGGAGTTGCTGCCGTCTATGCCGGGCAGGCGGCGATTCAGCTCACCCTCGGCGAGCAGGGCCTCCGGCTCCACCAGCACCTCGCCGTAGTAACTGTTAAAGCTCCGGACGATCTCGCGGCACTGCTCCAGCATGGGCAGTTGGTCGGCGCCCACCGGCACAACATTGGCTTTGCAGAAGGTGATGTCGGCCGCCTGGCTTACGGGATACACGATAAACCCGCAGGGCACGCCGCCGCCAAAGGCCTTGGTTGCCAACTCGGCCTTGACGGTGGGGTTCCGCTCCACACGGGCGAGCGTTACCAGGTTGAGATAGTAGATGGTGAGTTCGGCAAGCGCCGGTATCTCTGACTGGATGGCGATGATGGTACGCGCGGGGTCAAGGCCCACGGCCAGATAATCCAGCGCCACCTCATACACCGAGTCCGCTACCTTCTGGGGACAGGAGAAATTGTCGGTGAGTGCCTGGAGGTCGGCGATGAGGACGTAGCAGGTATACGCGCCGCTGTTTTGGAGGGCAACCCGATTCCTGAGCGACCCCACATAATGGCCGAGATGCAGCTGCCCCGTGGGGCGGTCGCCGGTTAAGAGGACCTGTTTACTCATGAGTCTCGCAATCTGTAGTGTTTCGTGCCTCCCATTGTACAACTCTCCTGCCGTATTCTCTCGTAGCTTATTCAGATGTTCGAGGTCTCCCTTGCATTACAATCCACGAGCGGCTCTCGCAATGCCAAAAGGAGGATGTCTCTCCTGCCTCTTCCCTTACCGGCTTTAGAAGAGGGCGCCAAAGAGCAGGCGCGTCAGATTGCCAGCCGTGGCGTCTATATAGATGCCGATGGGAGAGAAGTTAAGCACATAGGGCACGGCTATGAGCAGGATCAACAGCGCCGGCAGGGCAAAGCGCTGAATACTGTAGTACTTGCGCAGAGCCTTGTTTGAGAGAAAGGGGGCGATGATGCTGGAGCCGTCCAGCGGCGGGATAGGCAGCAGGTTAAAGAACATCAGGCAGAAGTTGATGAGGGTAAAATAGTAGCACGCGAGGAAGATCCAGGAACCAATGCTCACAGGGACGAGGCCGGGTAGGAGCAGGACGTTTGCAAGCAGGGCACCGATGATGCCCATGGCCAGGTTGGAAGCCGGCCCCGCCAGACCGGTGAGCAGCTCGCCCTTGCGTATGTCCTTGAAGTAGGAGGGGTTATACGGCACCGGCTTGGCATAGCCAAACACCGGGCCTCCCGCCATGAGCAGGATCAGGGGCAGTATGACCGTTCCAAAAGGGTCGATGTGTTTGAGAGGATTAAGCGAGAGCCTGCCCTGGCTTTTGGCCGTGGGGTCGCCGAGCTTCCAGGCTACAAACCCGTGCGCCACCTCATGCACGACGATAGCCGGAACAAAGCAGACAATCATGATGACCGAGTTAATGATAGTGTTCGTGTCCATTACGGCGTTTTCCGTTCAACTCAGAGGCGGCGCAAAGAGGATGACTCTTCTGGGGAAGTGATGATTAATCATCACTTCCCTCGCCATTCAGTTCGGCTTCGATACGTGCGGTTATCTCCAACCATTCTTCTTCCAGGCCAGGGATTCGTTGCTTGAGCACCGTATACCTGTCCAACAGGGCGTCAAACTCTTCCCTGTCATTATAGAGGGCTTCCTCTGCCATGGCGCCCACGATGCGCTCGTATTCCTCCTGAGCCTGCTCCAACTCCGGCTCAAGCTCTGCGAGTCGCGCCCGGTCTGCCTTAAGGGTACCGTACGCGCGGTTGCGTGCCTCAGCTTCGATACGCTTTTGTTCCCTGGTCTTGGGGCCCGAGCTGGCTTTTGCTGTCGCCTGCTCCGCGTCACGGCTCTCAGCCTGGCCTTCTCCGGCGACCGCTCTGCGCCGTAGCTTTCGAGCAGCCCCCTGCCCAGCGCCACGCACCGCGTCAAGGCTCGGCTTTTCAATGGGCAGGGCAAGGCGCGAAGGATCCGCATAGTAGTCCTTCTTCGTACCGCCCTCCTGCTCCTGGGCAATACGCGTGAGATAGTAGTCGTAGCTTCCCACGAACTCCCGCACGCGCCCCGCGTCGATCTCGATGATGCGGTTGGCCACTGTGCGGATGAGGTGACGGTCGTGGGTTATGAGCACCAGCGTGCCCTGGAAGGCCGCGAGCGCCGCTTCGAGCACGTCGGTAGAGGCGATGTCCAGATGGTTGGTGGGCTCGTCCAGGCAGAGCAGGGGCGCGGGGGCCACGAGCATTTTGGCCAGGGCCAGGCGGCTCTTCTCACCACCGGAGAGCACGCTCACCTTCTTCTCCACGGCATCGCCCTGAAAGAGAAAGGCACCGAGCAGGCCCCGCACCTCGCCTATCGTCCAACCCGGCGCAACGGCGTCCAACTCTTCAAAGACCGTAGCGCTGCCGTTGAGCTGCTCTACCTGATGCTGAGCGTAGTAGCTCACGCTCACCTGGGCGCCGAGCCTGCGCTCACCGCTCTCAAAATTGAGCACGCCGGCCAGTATCTTGAGCAGGGTCGATTTACCGGCACCGTTAGGGCCGACAAGGGCCACGCGGTCGCCGCGATAGAGCTTGAGGTTGAGCGTAGGGTGCGCTCCGCCGTAGACCACGGTGCTGCCGTAGGACTTGGCCACGTCGTCGAGCTCTATGACCAGGTCGCCGGTGCGCGACGGCTGCTTGAACCTGAAGTTGATGGCACGCCTGCCCTCGGGTGGGGTAATGCGCTCGAGCTTCTCGAGCTTCTTGACACGCTCCTGCACCTGGCGGGCCTTGGAGGCCTTGTAACGAAAGCGCGTGATAAAGGCCTCCATGTGAGCGATGTCGCCCTGCTGTTTGTCGTAGGCCTCCTGGCGGAGTTGCCGTTCCCTCTCCCGGGCCGCCTCAAACGCGCTGTAATTGCCCTTGTAGAGTTGCAGGCGCGCGTTCTCGATATTCCAGACACGGCTTATCATGCCGTCTATGAAGGCGCGGTCGTGGCTCACCACCACCACAGCCCCCTCGTAGCTGCGCAGGAAACTCTCGAGCCAGCGCACACTCTCCAGATCGAGGTGGTTGGTGGGCTCGTCGAGAAGCAGGAGGTCGGGGCGCGCAAAGAGCAGGCGGGCGAGCGCGATGCGCATCTGCCAACCGCCGCTGAACTCGCTTACCGCGCGGGTGGCATCCTCTGGCTTGAAGCCCAGGCCGGCAAGCACGGCCGAAGCATCGGATTCCAGCTGCCAGCCGCCGGCATTCTCAAACACGTCGGTGAGGCAGCCATACTCCGCGAGAAGCTGCTCGTGCTGGAGGGGTTCGACATCCTCCGCCAGAGCATGTTCCAACTGCGTGAGGCGTTCCCGCATTTCCAGCAGCTCCGTTTTGGCCTCAAGCACCGATGCCAGGACCCTCGCGCTACCCTCTGCTCCGATGGTCTCCTGTTCAAGATACCCTATCCTCATGCCCTTTGCGATGGTGAAGCTGCCCTCGTCAATACTGTCGCGACCCGCGATGATGTTGAGCAGCGTGGTCTTTCCGGAACCGTTGGCACCGACCAGCGCAATACGCTCGGAGGAATGAATGGCAAAACTGGCCCCCTCAAAGAGGGTACGCGCGCCAAAGGACTTGGCGAGGCCGCTGGCAGTGGCTATGAGCATGGGCAGGAGGGCCTGGCACTACTGAGGGGCATGGATCAGACAATCATAAGGGAGACGCCGCCCAGCACGCACAGCACGATATACAGGATAAGCCACGGGCTGCTGAAGGCACGGGCAAAGACCCTGCGATGACTGGGCGCGCCGGCCTGCTTTTGGGCTTGCAGGTACCTACGGCCCAGAATAAGGATGAGGATGCTGGCCGCGAGCGCAAGCATATAACAGATGTTAAGGGCCATATCAAAGGCCTCGCTGCCGAGGAACACGGTCAGTACCGCCAGACCGTTGTTTATCATATGCAGCAGGATGGACCACTTAAGCGAGAACCTGCCGGCCGTATAGGCAAGCACCAGGCCAATGAGAAAGGCAAACGCCGCCTGAAACAGGATGATGTGATAGAGACCAAACAGCAGGGCCGAGATGACGATGGCAAAGTTGGCCCCATAGCGCTCCAGCTTGCGCATGACCGCGCCTCTGAACACCAACTCCTCAAAAATCGGCCCCAGTATGACTATGTAGAGTACTCCCCAGAAGGAGGTAGCCAGGTCAACGGTGGTGTCCTCAAGCGTGTCGGTGAGCGAGCTCCCACTCTGATTAAAGAGCGGTTCGAGCCCGAGCTGCAAAAGGGTCATGAAGCATTGAATGCCCAGGATAAACACCAGCATAAGGGCGATGGTACCGGGCTTGACCCTGCTGTGGACACGCGTGACGTCTTTGGTGAGCAGGTTCTTGCCGCGGATAGTAAAGAACCAGGGGAGGCCGCAGATCATGCCCAGGATGGAGGCCAGGCCGGCATATTCTGCCGAGACGCTGAGAATCGCGTCACCGAGCCTGTCATATTCTGCTGGCATCTGACCCAGGCTGCCACCGGTTGAACGGACGGCGTTATTCATGAGGTCATTGACGAGCTCGGGGTACTCGATGAATACGGCGGCAATGAGAACGATAGTCGAGACGACGCTCACGGTTGCTATGAAGGCCACAACGCACAGCACCACGCCCCTGACGTCGCGTTTCAGCTGTTTGGGGTCAACATATACGGGAATATAGGGCATCGTGTGGTCGTCTCTACGCGTAGTCTGTGTCTGGTGTGCTCTCAGCCAGCAACTTTGGCCAGGGGGGCCAGATCGATAAGGAGCTTACGTATCTTGTCGTTCTTCTTGAATTGTACCTCAATAGTGCCTCCCGCAACAGAAAGAACGCGGCCCGGGCCAAAGACCTTGTGTTCCACCGTATCGCCGGGAGCAAAACTGATTTCTTCCCTGGGATCTGCCGCCTGCGTGCCTGTGGCATTACCGTGGCCTGCAGCGCCGCCAAAGACCCTGCCGTCAGGACTCTCGGTACCCGAGCCTGTTGAAGAAGCAGAGCCTGTTGAACCAGAGCCAGTTGAGCGCGTGCCCGAGCCATAGATGCCGCTCCTGCTGCCGCGCTTCTCCCAGCCTGTGCCCCGGATACCCAGCGAGCCAACCCCGATGCGCTTGAGCAGGGAGCCCGGTATCTCGGTGGTAAAACGCGAGGCAGGGTTAGCGGAGGACGTGCCGTAGAGCGAGCGTTGCTGCGCGCTGGTGAGGTAGAGGAGCCCCTTGGCGCGTGTAATGGCCACATAGGCTAGGCGCCGTTCCTCCTCCACGCCGCGTCCCTCGATGAGCGACATCATATGCGGGAAGATACCTTCTTCCATGCCGGCGATAAAGACGGTCTCGAACTCCAGGCCCTTGGCGGAATGTACGGTCATGAGCTTGATGTAGTCCTCCCCCTCTGCCATGGTGTCGAGGTCGCTTCTCAGCGCAAGCCACTCCATAAAGGCGATGAGCTGCTCGGAGGCGGAGGTCTCTGCTCTGTCACCGGCACCGGTGTCCTCACTCACGCCAGAAGCCAATCCTACCATTGTCGCGCGCTGCGCACGCGAAGATTCCTCGACTGCGCGGCCTTCGGCCGCTTCGCTCGGAATGACAAGGGGGGGATCATCCTCGCTGTCATTTTCCAGCGCATGCAGGTGCTCGTGAGAGAACTCGTCGGCCACGCCGAAGAACTCCCGCACGTTTTCTGTGCGGCTGATGGTCTCGTCCGAGGGCAGAGAGGCCAGATGGTCCATGATGCCACTCCTCTCCGCGACGATCTCGACAATGCTGCGCAGATTGCCGGTGAGCAGGCGCAGATCCTTGATGAGCTGGATGAACTCACCCACGGCGCGTGCGGCTGCCTTGGCGAGGGTTTCGGTGCTGAGTGCCAGCTCCGCGGCATCCATGAAGCTGCACTGCTCGTTGGCCGCCATCTGCTCGATACGGGTTATGGTCGTAGCGCCTATGCCTCGCTTGGGCTTGTTGATGGCACGCTTGGCCGCCATGTCGTCAGCGGCATTGACGATGAGCTTGAGGTAGGCCATGAGGTCGCGGATCTCCTCGCGGTCAAAGAAGCGGGTGCCGCCATAGATGCGATAGGGCACGCCGGCACGCAGGAGCATGTCCTCCAGGATGCGCGACTGGGCGTTGGTCCGATAGAACAGGGCAAAGCTATCATAGGAGTGCCCGGCATTGTGCAGGCGTTCTATCTCACCGGCAATCCAACGGCCCTCGTCCCGCTCGTCGCTGGCCAGGTACAGGCGTATCTGCTCACCGGCCTTGCCCTCGGTAAACAGCCGCTTGGGCTTGCGGTTCTTGTTGTTGGCTATGACATGGTTGGCGGCATCGAGTATGGAGCCGGTGGAGCGGTAATTCTGCTCCAGGCGTAGCACCTTTGCCGCGGGATAGTCCTTCTCAAACTCCAGGATGTTGCGGATGTCGGCCCCGCGCCAGGAGTAGATGGACTGGTCGTCGTCGCCCACCACCATGAGGTTCTCGTACCGTGCGGCAAGCAGGGTGGCAATCTGGTACTGGGCGTGGTTGGTGTCCTGGTACTCGTCAATGGAGATATACCGGAAGCGCTCCTGATAGCGGGCAAGTACCTCGGGATGGTTCTTGAAGAGCCGCCAGGTGTTCATGAGGAGGTCGTCAAAGTCCATGGCATCGGCGAGCTTCAGTCGCCGTTCAAGCTCCGCGTAAACCCGCGCACAGGCCTTTTCCAGGGGTAGCTTTGCGCTCAGGGCAAACTCCTCCGCGTCAACAAGCTCGTTCTTGGCCGTGGAGATGCGGCCGCGAAGAGCGCTGACAGAGAATTTTTCGGTGTTGATATTGAGTTGCGCGACGATCTCCTTGACCAGGCGCTTGGAGTCGGTCTCATCATAGATGGTAAAGCCCTGGCTGTAGCCCAAAAGCTCGCCGTGTGCCCTGAGGATGCGCACGCACAGGGCGTGAAAGGTCAGTATCCACATGCCGCGGATACTGCCGAGGAGCCTGGAGAGCCGCTCGCGCATCTCCGCCGCGGCCTTGTTGGTAAAGGTGATGGCCAGAATCTGATACGGCGGAACATCCAGATCCTCCACCATATGGGCGATACGATAGGTGAGCGCCCGCGTCTTGCCCGTGCCGGCACCCGCGAGCAGCAGAAGCGGCCCTTCCGTCGTGGTGGCGGCTTCGTATTGTTGGCTGTTGAGGCTGTCGAGATCGATGGTCATGCAAGCTCCTTGTGTTGCAGGTTGACGCGGGTGAGCGAGGCTATCTTCAAGTTGAGGTCCGGCCGGGAGAGGGCAGCCAGGATTTTCTCGGGACGGAGCGAGCCTTCGGGGCGGCTCAGCACAGTGAGGAAGAGGACATTCGGGTCGACGGCATCCTGCTCAGCATGGGTCACATACAGCCCGAGATCGTAGGTCCGGAGCTTGCCTTTTTTGATGACCTCGACGGTTTCGCGCGTGTGCAAACGTCTGAGCAGTTCCTCTATCGGGGAGATTCCGGAGCCTTCAGGGGCCGGCACGCCGGAGGAGTCTCCGGGTGCCTGCGCGCTTTTGCAGTCTTTTGGGGTCTGCGCGCTGGTGAAGCCCTCCATCTCAGTATTTGCATCTTCAAACACAGCCCGATACCGTGCCTCATTAAAGTATACCTGCAGAGAGGGCGCGTCCTTGGGAGCATAGGCCGTTGAAAGCACGGGAAGACACCCATGCTGGACGGCCTGCAGGGCCGAAAGTGCCTGCTTTGGCTCAACCAGATCGCTCAGGCTCACCTCCATATACTCGCCGTCAGAACCCGTGCCCACCGGTAATGCCGCAGTAAAACTGTGTTTCATATGCGGGTTAAAGCCCTGAGAGACGGCATAGGGCAGGCCCGAGCGCCGCACGCAGCGTTCCATGGCACGCACCAGCTCCAGGTGCGAGAGCCAGATGACCGGGCCCTGCTTGGCAAACTCTATGCGTAGGAGGAAATCAGCCACGGGTACCTGCCACTACAGTCCGGACCGCCCCACCGCACACGCCGCAGCTGCCACAGGGTCCCGTGGTGCAATCGGGGGTTATCTCGCCAGTTGAGAGGGCGCGCTCGTACTCGCGAACAAGAAAGTGCCGGCTCACCCCGCCTGTGATAAAGTCCCAGGGCAGGGCCTCGTCCAGTTCCAGAGTGCGTGACGCAAGCCCCTGCAGGTCAAGGCCCAGTTCGTCTGCCGCCTGCTCCCAGAGGGCCAGGTCAAACTGATCGCTCCACGCGTCAAAGCGCGCACCCAGCTCCCAGGCCCGTATGCCGAGGGCGGCAAGCGAGCTGTCTCCGCGCGAGAACACGGCCTCTATCATGGACGCGGCCGGATCGTGCCAATGCAGGTCTATACCTTTGGAGAGACGCGCCGCCTTGAGCAGCTGCACGCGCCGGAGCAATTCTTCTCTCGGCACCTGGCCCGAGAATTGAAACGGCGTGTGTGCCTTGGGCACAAACACGGCCACGGAGATACTCATGCGCACCTTGCCGCGATCCTCGTTGGGCACCGCGTCTTTGGCGGCGTTGTAGGCCCTGTTGGCAAGCTCGACTATGGCCACGACGTCCTCGTCGGTCTCGGTGGGCAGGCCCAGCATGAAGTAGAGCTTGGTGCGTCGCCATCCAGCCTCATAGGCGGCACGGAGCGCACCGAGCACCTCTTCCTCCGAGACATTCTTGTTGATGACATCGCGAAGCCGTTGCGTGCCCGCCTCGGGTGCAAAGGTGAGCGAACCCTTTTTCTGCGTGCCGCATCCCAGGCCGGCCATGGCCACTCCAAAGGCATCGAGGCGTTGCGAGGGCAGCTGTACCTGGATGTCTGTTGCGGCGTAGCGGCCAGAGAGCCGCCTGAGTATCGGGGCTATCTGGCTATGGTCGGTGGTGGAGAGTGAACTGAGAGAGACCTAGTTAAGCCCGGTAAGCGCCAGACCCTGCGTGGCTGCGGCAACGATGGTATGGGCAGAGCGCTCCCGCACCGGGCGGTTGAGCATACCGGCAGCGCAGAAGCGGCAACCACGCGCGCAACCGCGCATGATCTCTATGCTGAGGCGGTCCTGTGAGGTCTCGACAAAGGGCACGACGGGAGTAGTCACCACCGGGTAGTTTGCAAAATCGGCCAACACGCGGCGCTGTACCGTGCCCCGTGTTAACGCCGGCACAGACAGGCCCTCGATCTGCGCCAGGGCTTTGAGGCGCACGGCCCTGCTGAGCCCGGCGCGCTTTGCCTCCCGCAGAGTGGTGAGCAGCTCGGCAAAAGCCTCCTCCCCTTCTCCGATACACAGGGCATCGAAGAAGGCGGCAAAGGGCGCGGGGTTATAGGCAACCGGCCCGCCGCCGAGTATGAGGGGCGCGTCCTCACCACGCTCCGCGGCCGTAAGCGCAATA
>JAIRZP010000033.1 GCA_031267175.1 Coriobacteriales bacterium
GGAAGGAATTGAGGGGTGCGAGCGCGCTGCCGGTGTCGCGCAACAGCGTGACGCGGGCCTTGATGATATAGGCGAGGGGGCCGACCGCATCGGTAAAGACCACGCCGTGATACGAGTTATTGGGAGCGGAAAGGCCGGGGAACTTGCTATTGGCCGCCCAGTCGAATGTGCCGCCGTCCACGATGACCCCGCCAATGGAGGTGCCGTGACCGCCGATGAACTTGGTGGCCGAGTGCACGACGATGTCCGCGCCGTACTCAAAGGGGCGCACGAGATAGGGCGTGGCAAAGGTATTGTCCACAATGAGCGGGATGCCGGCAGCATGGGCCAGCCTGGCAATGGCCTCGATATCGACGATGGTCGCGTTGGGGTTGCCGATGGTCTCGATAAAGATGAGCTTGGTGTTGGGGCGGAGGGCGGCCTGGATGGCATCGAGGTCGGCGGCATCCACAAAACTGGTCTCTATGCCAAAGTCGGCGAGCGTGTTGGCAAACAGGTTGTAGGTTCCGCCGTAGATGAACTTGTCGGTAATGATATGGTCGCCACTGCGGGCGATGTTCTGCACGGCATAGGTAACGGCAGCCGCACCGGAGGCAACGGCCAGGGCCGCCACGCCGCCTTCAAGCGCAGCGATACGCTTCTCAAAGACATCGTTGGTGGGGTTCATGATGCGCGTATAGATGTTGCCGCTTTCCGCTAAGGCAAAACGGTCGGCCGCAGACGCGCTGGAAGGGAACACATAGCTGGTGGTCTGGTAGATAGGCACCGCGCGAGCGTCGGTGGCGGGGTCGGGGGCTTCCTGCCCTACGTGCAGTTGCTTGGTCTCAAAAGACCACCTTGAGGTATCGGTAACGTTGGCCATAAGGGCTTCCTTTCTGTGGTGTAGTGCAACATGGCGCGGTCTGTCCAGCGCCGTTTTCGGGGAGAAAAACATTAACTACTGTAATACTAGTAGTTTACTCAGTTTTGTCAAGAGGCAAACTTCTTCATTATCACTGATGCCTCTCCGGCCCTTTTTACCCAGACCTTTCCAGTCTCTCTAGTCTCTGTAGGCTAAAGCCCCGCGTAATCCTGAAAGAGGTAGTGGGTGTCTTCCTCGTTGTCGAAGTACTCATGCCCATGCGAGACGCCCGAACTGATAAGCCGTGCCTGCTTGAACGCCAGGGGCGTGCAGAGTGGCAGCGGCTCCCAGGCACTGCAGGGCGCCAGGGTGGCGAGTGCGCTCCTGAGCGGGGAGGTGCAGAACAGCGCGGCTTCCTCCGACACAAGCAGGTTGAGGGCACCCTGATAGTTGGCGTGCACAAAAAACTGGTCGGAATCAAAGACGATGAGATTAAGGCAGTTGCCCTCAGACATCTCCCCAACCAGCTGGGAGAACACCGCAAAGCGCTCGTCAGACTCCAACGGCGCTCCCTTCTCAAGGATCTTCCTGTTCATCTGGTCGATAAGGTAGAGCAGTATCCGCTCGCTGTCCGTTGCGCCATTCTGTTGATAGAAATAGGGGCTGAGCGGCTCAAAGTCAAAGATGGTTCCCTTGTGGATGAGCGTCCAGTGGCGGCCGCTCGCGTCGCTTGCGGCAAAGGGATGGCAGTTCTCGGGCTCGACCTGGCCGATGGTTGCCGCGCGTATATGGGCAAGCGCATTGGTGCACGGATGCGGGTGTGAGAGGAAGCGTTCGGCCTCAAGGCTGGTATCCGCGCGCTCAACCGAGCGCACAATCCTTACCAGGGGAGCACTGAGGTCTGCCACGCCCCAGCCGTGTGGGTTCTCTTTGCCGTGCGTAAAGAACTCCCTGAGGAGTGGGCTCAACTCCACAGGCTCTCCTGAGTTTATGGCAAACAGCTCACACATGGCGGTCTCCAACTGTACGCCTCAGAGGCTTCTGTCCTCTCCCGGCATTAATACGGCAAAGCAATCTAGGTGCACTAAGCGCAGGTGCAAGTATACAGCGAACACCACAACACAGAGCCGGGGATGCTCAACTTTACTCAGGAGCAATCAGCTGGACTCAGGAGCAATGAGAAGCACTATCTCTCCCTTGAGCTTTCTTCCCTCGGCACTGCGTTTGTCGAGGAGCTCGACGAGTTCGCCCGCGGTGCCCGTGAGGACTTCTTCGTAGAGCTTGGTGAGCTCCCGGGCCATGACCACCGTGCGCGCGGGCAGCACCTCGGCTATCAGCTGCAGGGTCTTTGCGGTGCGATAGACCGATTCATAGAACACGAGGGTCGTGCCCTCAAGTTGCTCCAGTTCTTTGAGCAGCCGCATGCCGGCCCCGGACTTGCGAGGAAAGAAACCCCCAAAGTAGCTGCTGTGTGCCTTGATGCCAGCAGCGGCCAGGGCCGTGGTGAGGGCAGAGGCACCGGGGAGGATCTCAACCGTGTAGCCGGCCTCGCGCACGGTGGCCACCAGCAGGGATCCGGGATCCGAGATGCCCGGCATACCGGCATCGCTGACGTAGGCCAGGTGCCTGCCCGCTGCAAGCTCGGCCAGCATGGCAGGCAGGAGTGCGGGGAGCCGGTGGGCATCCGCGCGGCGCAGCGGGGTCTGGATCTGGTACTGAGTAGTAAGCCTGCGGGTGACACGGGTGTCCTCGCAGTAGATGACATCGGCGGCCTGCAGCGTTTGCAGTACTCGGAGCGTGATGTCCCCGAGGTTACCAATAGGAGTGGCGCAGACGGAGAGCTTGCCAACACTGCCAGATGACTCCCCTTTGCCAGATTCGTATTCTTCTCCGCTTTCTCCTTCTTTCTCGCAGGCAGGCCCGTCAATAATCTCTCCGCATTCGACCCGGCTGGTGTTGACCACCGTGGCGTCGGCCAGCACGTGATGTGGGCTTATCTCCAGAAGCGGCGTTACCACAAAGGCGCGGCGCAGGGCCTCGGGGTGGGGCAGGGTGAGATCGGGGCCGTGGCACACAACACCTTCGATGTCGATGATGTCGAGGTCAAGCGTACGTGGCCCATAGGGTACATATTCTATTCCCTCGCGTATGCGGCCAAACGCCGTTTCGATGCCCTGGAGTATGTGAAGCAGTCTCATGGGAGAGAGCGTTGTCCTGATGAGCAGGACGGCATTCTTGAAGTTGGGTTGCTCAGCTATCACGGCCGGGCGTGAAGTGTAGGTACTGCTCAAGGCAACGTGCGTAATCTCCGGCGTGGCGGCAATCTGCTCGGCGGCCGAGGCAAGGGTTGCGGCGCTGTCGCCCAGATTAGAGCCCAGGGCTATGACGGCCAGAACGCCAGCCTCTCCAGCCCCACCTGTTTTCTGCTCACTCATACAGGGCCTCCCATACTTTGAGCGCCGCAACCGTAGAGCCCACATCATGGACGCGCAGCACGCCGGCACCCTGGGAGGCGGCAAAAACGGCTGCGGCAACCGACCCGGCCACCCGTTTTTCGGGAATCGCTTCTCCCGTTATCTCGCCGATGAAGTTTTTGCGCGACCATGCCGCCATCAGCAGGTACGGGGGCGAGCCCAGATTGGCCAGGCGGGCAGTACTCTGCAGGAGTTCCAGATTCTGCTCGAAGTTCTTGCCAAAGCCGGGCCCGGGATCCAGACAGATGCGCTCCCGTTCTACGCCGGCATTGGTGAGCAGCTGCGCCTGCGCGAGAAGAAACTCGCCCACCTCGGCAACCACCTCATCGTACTGCGGATTCTCCTGCATCGTCTGCGGTTCGCCTCGCATATGCATGACGACGCAACCGGCCCTGCTCAGTGCCGCGAGCCGCTCCATGGCAGGATTGGTAAAGCCGGTGATGTCGTTGATGATGGCGGCACCCTCAGCCAGGCAGGCCTCGACGACCTCGGCGTGATGCGAGTCTATCGATACGCAGACGCCCTCGCGGGCAAGCGGTCCCACCACGTTAAGCACGCGTGCCAGCTCCAGGTCGGGCGGCAGCTCCTCAGAGCCGGGACGGGTGGACTCCCCGCCTATGTCGATGATGTCGGCCCCCTGTTCCAGCAGGGTATGGGCGTGGCAGAGCGCGTCTTGGGTCTCCGTATACCTGCCTCCGTCGCTGAAGGAGTCCGGGGTGGTGTTGAGGATGCCCATTAGCAGCGGCCGCCGCTGATCAAAGTGAAACGGGCCGCAGTACCAGACGTGTTGAGCTGTAGTCATGGGCGTTCTCAATCGTTTCTTGTCAACTCTGGATTGTCAATCATGGGTTACCAATCGTTGCTTGTTGATTATGGGCTATTTGCAATCATGAGTTGTCAATTGCGCCTTGCGCTATTGGTCACTTCCCCTACGGTGCTACTAATAACAGGGCCATGCGTGTTGCTTATTTGCCGAGTATAAGCTCCAGCGCCTCGGCGCGGGTCTTTTGAGAGAGTTCAAAGGCGCCTCGCACTGCCGAGGTCACGGTTTTTGCGCCGGGCTTCTTGACGCCTCTCATGCTCATGCAGAGATGCTCGGCTTCCACCACAACGATAACGCCGTCGGGCTCCAGGCGATCGACCAGCGTGTTGGCAATCTGGCCCGTGAGCCGCTCCTGCACCTGCAGGCGGCGGGCAAACACATCCACGGTGCGCGCCAGCTTTGAGAGGCCACAGATCTTGCCGGCAGCGCCAGGCAGATAGGCAACGTGCGCCAGTCCAAAGAAGGGCACCAGATGGTGTTCGCACATGCTGTAGAAGGGAATGTCCTTGACCAGCACCATCTCGCGATGGCCTTCTTCAAAGGTTACGGCAAAAAACTCGGCCACGTCCTGGTGCATGCCTTCAAGCACCTCGTCGTACATTCGGGCTACGCGTGCGGGCGTTTCTCTGAGGCCTGGCCTTTCGGGATCCTCCCCGATGCCCTCCAGAATGAGACGAATACCCTGCTCTATCTTAGCGTTGTCTATCATCAGCGTCCGTATCGGATTGTTCCGGGGCGTTTGGCTGAGCGTCCTGCCCGTTTTGCGCCGGAGTGTCCGGCTCAGCAGGGTTTTGACCTGGCTGCTCTACAGGGTCTTGATTCTGTACAAGCGGCTGTTCTCCAACGGGAACCTGATTCTGTGCAGGCGGCTGCTCAATGGGAACCTGATACTGGGGCTGTTCTCCCATCAAATCCTCCAGCTTCACGCGCCCAGCAAAGACATCCTCGAGCGTATACCGTCGGCCGTTTGCCTTGACAGGCTCACCGCCGGGGCCAAGGCTCCCAGGAACAGCGCCGCCAACCGGTAACGGAACAGTGCCCGGAGCCCCTGCCTGTGCCCCGGGCTGTGCGAGCGCCGCGTTCTGCGACGCCTCTATCCGCTTGCGCTCGTCCTCTTCTTCCTGCTTGCGCAGCTCCTCGGCCTTATGCGCGAGAATCTCGTCCTCATGCTCCAAGTAGACGTCCCAGGTGTTATCGAGCAGGGCCTCAAGCGCCTCGTTCTCGACCGTCTCACGCTCCAGCAGAATACTGGCCATGAGGTTCATCTGTTCGCGACGCTCGTCCAGCACGGCCCAGGCACGGTCATGGGCCTTGCGCATTATTTTGGCGACCTCTTCGTCGATACGCCGCGCGGTCTCATCGGAATAATCCGGCGTGGCACCGTAGTCGCGGCCCAGGAACACCTCATGGTTGGCCTCGCCGTAGACCTGCGTGCCCAACTCCTCGGTCATGCCAAAGCGCGTGACCATCTGCCGTGCCATTTTCGTGGCGCGCTCCAGGTCATTGGAGGCACCCGTGGTGATGTCGTTGCAGAAGATCTCCTCGGCAACCCGTCCGCCCAGGAACACCGCCAGGTCGTCAAACATCTCCTCGCGGGAGTTGAGGAAGCGGTCCTCACTCGGCAGCGAGAGGGTATAGCCCAGGGCCTGCCCCCGGCTGATGATGGAAATCTTATGCACCGGGTCGGAGTTTTCCAGTATGTGCCCCACGAGGGCATGGCCGCTCTCGTGGTAGGCGATGATGTTCCTCTCCTTGTCGGTGATTATCCTGCCCTTGCGCTCGGGCCCCGCAATCTCGCGCTCCATGGCCTCGGAAAGCTCGGTCATGGTGATGAGCTTCTTGTTTTTACGCGCGGTGAGAAGGGCCGCTTCGTTCATGAGATTAGCCAGGTCGGCGCCGGTGAATCCCGGGGTGAGCTTGGCCATGGCCTCCAGGTCAACGCTGTGTGCCAGCGGTTTGCCCTCCGAGTGCACGGTCAGGATCTGCTTCCGGCCCTTGAGATCGGGGCGATCGACGACAATCTGACGGTCAAAGCGCCCGGGACGCAGGAGCGCCGGGTCGAGGATGTCCACGCGGTTGGTCGCGGCAATCAGTATGACGGAGGAGTTCTCCTCAAAGCCGTCCATCTCTACGAGCAGCTGGTTGAGGGTCTGCTCGCGCTCGTCATGCCCGCCTCCCAGGCCGGCACCGCGTTGACGCCCGACGGCATCGATCTCGTCGATAAAGATAATGGAGGGAGCGCTCTCCTTGGCCTTTTCAAAGAGGTCGCGCACACGCGAGGCCCCCACGCCAACAAACATCTCCACAAAATCCGAGCCTGAGATGGAGAAGAAGGGCACGCCGGCCTCGCCGGCCACCGCACGGGCCAGAAGGGTCTTGCCGGTTCCCGGAGGGCCAACCAACAGTACGCCCCGCGGGATCTTTGCGCCCAGCTCCTGAAAACGCGCGGGGCTCGAGAGGAAGTCCTTGATCTCCTGCAGCTCTTCCACGGCCTCGTCTATGCCGGCCACGTCGGTAAAACGGGTCTTGGGCTGCTCGGCAATGGCCTTTTTGGTCTTGGTCTTGCCGAGGCCCATCTGGGTCCTGTTGGCCTGACTGAACTGCGTGTAGACAAACCAGATAAGAAATCCAAACAAAAGCAGCGGTACACCGTAACTCAGGATGGTCATCCAGAAGTTAGGATCCGAGACGCTCACGTTGTAGTTGATCTCGGGATGAGCGGCCATCAGTTCGTTGAGGCTGTCCTCGCCCACGTAGGTTGCCGTAAAGGGCAGGGGCTCGCTCTCCGCGCCGGTGTCGGCACCGGTATAATAGCCGGTGAGTGAGCCGCTGATGGCGTTATAGGTAACCTCGGTTACCAAGTTATCGTCCACAGCATTGACGAATTCGCTGGTGGTGAGGGAGTCGGGCTGCGTGGTCTCCTGGCTCGCGTTATTAAGCTGAGAACCAATGAGGAATACCAACACCAGCAGGAGTATTCCGTATATTATCCAGGTCCTGGTCTTAGGGTTCTTCACTCTGTGCTTCCTTTTCTAGTATCCATGCCAGGGCCTCATGCGTATACCGAAGGCTCAAGTACCCCAATGTAGGGAAGATTGCGATAGCTCTCGTTATAGTCCAGACCGTATCCCACGACAAACTCGTCCGGGCAGATGAGGCCCACATACTTGCAGCTCACATCGGTCTGCTGTTTGCCCTCCTTAAAGAGCAGGGTGGCGACCTCTATGGAAAGCGGGTTACGGCTCTTGAGGTTTTTGAGGAGGTATTTGAGGGTGAGGCCGCTGTCAAGGATGTCCTCGACGATGATGATATGGCGCCCCTCCACCGAGACGCTGAGGTCCTTGATGATGCGGACCACGCCGGAACTCTTGGCACCATCGCCATAGCTCGACACGGCCATGAAGTCTATCTCGACATGGCCTTCGATGGCGCGCACCAAATCGGCCATGAAGATAAAGGCCCCTTTGAGCACCGTAACGAGCAGCAGTTTTTGTCCTGCGTAATCTCTGGCAATCTGCCCGCCTATGCGTTTGACGACTTCTTCAAGCTCGGTCTCGTCAAAAAGAACTTCGCGTATGTCTGGAGGCAGCGGCGCTGCTCCTTTTTCTGGCATTCTGCTCCCTGGGTTCTCTCAATAAAGGGGCTTCTCATGCCGTGCGCGGTTGATAAGGTGCAAGGCAGAGAGCAGACCCCAAGCAAAACGGTCACTTTGGGCCGGTAGGCTCAAACGCCTATTGTATCCGTTCTTGCAGCAAATAGCAGGGAGAGAAGCGCATATAGTTACAGAAATGTTGGGACAAGGTCATATCCAGGTCATATCGGGGCTTGGAGATAGACGCAAGGGCTGTCCCGCTACGCGAACAGCGGTATTCTCCCCAAAAGAAACTCTTCAAGGGAGCAGCTCTCATCACCTATAACCAGCGAGGACGCCCCTGGGTTCTGCTTCAAAAATGCCTTGATGCCTCCGAGGCCCTTGATGGCGCCGCTCTTTACCTCAATGGCAGTGAGCAGCGATGCCTTTCTGATGACGAAATCCACCTCTTCTCCCTTTTTTGATCTCCACCAGAAAAGCTCAAAGTCTTCCTCTCTGGCGCGCGCGATGAGATAAGCCCCCACGGCACTTTCTACCAGATGCCCCCTCTTGGCGGGGTCCTTTATCAGTAACTCCCTGCTTGACCCAGTGGCGTAGGTCATAAGGGAGGTGTCATGTACCATCAG
>JAIRZP010000038.1 GCA_031267175.1 Coriobacteriales bacterium
AAACCGGATCTACTGCTGCTTTACGAGCCGGATGAGTTTGGCGATGAGAAGGTTATCTACCTCAGACGCACCGGTACGCACTCAGACCTTTTCGGATAGATCGGTTCATAGGGACAAGCGGGACGAAGCTGTTACCCCTCTTTGACAGAGGTATTCCCAAAAGACCTGCGCATCTAGCAGGTCTTTTGTCACTTTTGCGGGCATATGCGCGGGACAGTTGCCCCGTCCCCGCTGTCCCCAAAAGAGTAAAGGCGGCGGGACAGAGCTCTGCTCCACTCAGGCTGTGGTCAGAGTATTGCCGGTCTTAGGTTTGATGTCAAAGTCGAATCCCAGTGCATTTAAGACCTTATGGAGAACATGATAGGAAGGATTCGGCCCGGAAAGACCCTTATAGAGGCTGTCGCGTGGTATCCCTGTGTCACGGGCGATTTGCGACATGCCGCGGGCGCGAGCGACATCTCCAAGTGCAGACGCAAGCAACTCTGCATCATCCTCGTCAATGGCTGCCCTGATGTACTCTGCCATATCCTCCTCGTCGCGCAGACACTCCGCAACGTCCCAGTTCCTGATCTCAATCATTGTCATCGACCTCTCTGTAGTCTTCTTTGGCCAAGGCCTTTGCTCTCTCGATGTCGCGCTGCTGACTTGACTTGTCACCGCCTGCCAGAAGAAGTATGACCTCATTACCGATGGTTCTATAATACATACGGTAGCCTTTTCCACAATGTATACGTATCGCGTATACGCCATCGCCGATAGGCTTTGCGTCTCCAAAGTAGCTCTGTTCTTTGATCCGCTTCAAGCGTAAAGCGACTCGGGCTCGCACAGCGCTGTCTT
The DNA here is from genome assembly GCA_031267175.1 of Coriobacteriales bacterium. GTDB lineage: Bacteria > Actinomycetota > Coriobacteriia > Coriobacteriales > UBA8131 > WQXH01. The sequence goes on from JAIRZP010000038.1 coordinate 838, forward strand.
TGAGACTGTTGTACCAGTCCTCATACTGTCGCGTCTGTTTGATCTCCGTCATGAGGTCATTGTATAAAATGTTCTACAGCTTGTCAATACGCCTTGTACCAGCACGCGCCAGCTTTTGGCAGCTTCCCCTCTGGAATGCCATTCCATCATGCCTTGCCCCCATAGCTGAATTCGTTCGCTTTGTAGTATCATGGTTGAGGCGGATAAAAACTAATGGTTAAGTAAAGGAGAATTTGACCATGGAGAAGCAAGACGGTACTAACGGGGACGGGGAATTGTCCCACTTTGACTGAGGTATTATCGAAAGATCTGTGCATCTAGCAGGTCTTTCTTCAGTTCTACGGACAAATATGTGGGACAGTTGCTCCGTCCCAGCTGGTAAATCACTCAAAACCCAAGAACTGCTGGAGTCTTTGCTCCAAAAGTGCACAATGTACGTCAGCCAAATGACCAACAACATCACGAGCATTCTTCTTTCGCACTGTGGTTATCTTGTTAACCATCATGCCTCATCCCACCATTCGGCGGTAGTTGCCTCAATCCAATCCATGGCCTCCTGCTCGCTTTTGAAAGGCTCGGCGATGATCTCTGGTTTCAGTATCAACCGGTACCTGGGGGCAGTCATGGTACTATCAATGTTAAAGAGCAATTGAGCCTGTTCCCTGGTTATCTCTCTTTCCAAAGTCCTCATGAGGCACCTCACTTTCCTGACATTGCCCCTTACCGTCAGGCAACGCCAATCAATGCCAGTATACACGATAATCGGCTGCTTTGGAGAGGGAGACTGGGCATCTGCCCCGTCCCCCTTACTGCTCCGGGACCGTGCCGGTTGCCAGTATCGTATCCAGGGCCGCCTCATCCAGGACAGGCACGCCGAGTTTCTCTGCCTTCTGCAACTTGGAACCGGCACCGGGGCCGGCTACCACGTAGGAAGTTTTGCCAGACACCGAGCCTGTGGCCTTGGCCCCGAGTGCTCTCAGTGCCTCCTCGGCATCCTCGCGGGCATGGTGCTCCAGCGTGCCGGTGAGCACAAAGGTCAGGCCCTGCAGGGGAAGCTCGGCCGCGTCGGGTGCGGCCCCCGTGGTCTGTAGCTGCAATCCCCGGGCCTTGAGCCTCCGGAGCAGCTCCTGGTTCTGCTCGGTTGCCAGAAACTCCTCCAGCGTGCGGGCGATTATGGGCCCTATGCCTTCGACAACCTCGAGCGTCTCTCTATCCGCCTCAAGCAGCGCCTCAATCGTGCCAAAGTGCTGCGCGACGATCTCCGCCACCTGTCTGCCCACATTCCTGATGCCCAGGCCAAAGAGCACGCGGGCAAAGGACTGTTCCTTACTCGCGGCCAGCTGTGCCATGATCTTGGCGGCCACGGTAGGCCCGACGTACGACGGCACCTTTTTGTAGTTGCCGGTTTCCGCGCGTTTTTCCACGGTCATGTTATAGGCATACTTTTCCTCACCGGTGGGTGTCTCTGCGATCTGCGCTTCGGTGAGCGTGTAGAAATCGGCCACGTCGTGCAGCGAGCCCTGCTCCACGAGCATCTCGATGAGCCTCGGCCCAAAGCCGTTGATGTCCAGCGCGCCGCGGCTTACCCAGTGCTCCAGGCGCTCCAGGAGCTGGGCCGGGCACTCGGCGCTGAGGCACCGGATGGCCGAGCCGCTGCCGTCGTTATCGCGGTAGACGGGACTGCCGCAGGAGGGGCAATGGGTCGGCATCTCCCAGACCTGTGTGTTCTTTGGTCTGAGGCTGAGCACCGGCCCCACGACCTCGGGAATAACATCGCCCGCCTTATGGATGATGACGGTGTCGCCCTCGCGGACATCCTTGCGGTGCACTTCGTCCACATTGTGGAGGGTGGAGCGGGCCACCGTGGAACCGGCCACGACCACGGGGTCAAACTCTGCCACGGGTGTGAGCACGCCGGTGCGGCCCACCTGCACGGTAATATGGCGCAGGATGGTGGTCTTCTCCTCCGGCGGAAACTTAAAGGCTATGGCCCAGCGGGGTGCCTTGGCCGTAAAGCCGAGTTCGCGCTGCAGGGCAAAGCTGTTTATCTTGATGACCACGCCGTCTATGTCGTAGGCAAGCGTGCCGCGGAGTTTTTCGGCCTCCTCGCAGAAGCTCCGCACCTCGGCGGCATCCGAATACAGGGCAATACTGGGGTTCGTGTGGAAGCCGGATGCCTTGAGCCACGCCAGGAGCTGCCATTGGCTGGAGAGAGCCAGGGCCTCCGCCGTGGTCTCCGGCATGGCGTAGAGAAAGGTAGCGAGGTCGCGATTCGCGGCAACATGGGAGTCCTTCTGCCTGAGTGAGCCCGCGGCGGCGTTGCGGGGGTTTGCAAAGACTTTGACCGCCTTGTCGGACTCTGCCGCTTCTCGTCGAATGTCCTCGTTCAATCGTTCAAAGGAGGCCAGGGGCATATAGGCCTCGCCCCTGAGTTCAACACGTTGCCCAAAGGCCGATTGCACCCCTTCAAAGGTAGGGACAGCCGGCAATCCGCCCGCCGTATCCGGCAAGGCAGTAGGGGCGGATGGCGATCCGCCCGCCACAGCCGACAATCCGCCGGCCGTATCACCGCTTCCCGAAATACCGTGCAGCCTCAGCGGTATGTCCTTGATAGTGCGCAGGTTTGCGGTGATGTCCTCCCCGATAACGCCGTCTCCCCGTGTCGCGGCCTGGACCAACTCACCGTGGTCATAGGTCAGGGCGATAGAGGCTCCGTCAATCTTAAGCTCACACACCAACTCCGGCTCATCGCTATGACCCAGTTCGCGGAGCGCCGCGCGGGTGCGTTCGAGCCAGCTGTCGAGCTCGTCGAGGTTCATGGCATTGTCGAGTGAGTACATGCGCTCCACATGCGTGACCGGCGCAAAGGCCTCTCCC
>JAIRZP010000042.1 GCA_031267175.1 Coriobacteriales bacterium
CCCGCATAGACTACGAAGTTAACGGTCGCGCTTACCGAGGGATCCTCCTTGACAGTAAAGGCCACAGGATAGATGCCCTCAAGGGATGAAACACTCCCCATCTGCCACTGGGCTGTGGCGGGGCCTGTTGATCCGTTGATGACAAGAGCCTGTGCGGACGCGCGGGACACGTAGGCGGCACCTGTAGGAAAGCTCGCAAGGAAGCTCGCCGCCTCTGCAACGCTCAGGTAGACGTGCGAGGCGGTCAGCAGGTACTCACTGCTGTGGTCCTCAACATCTGCGTCGTAGACCGCAAAGATGCGGGTGTTGCTGGTAACATAATTGCCGTCGGAATCCGTTGTGCCGTAGATAACCGGATAGACGCCGGGTGAGCTTAGGTCCACGCTACCGCTGTGGATGACAAAGCGGGCATCGTCGAGGAGAGAGGCCTCGGTGTCCACGTCATCGGTAGCGCTCACTCCCCTTTTGTGATACGCGAGGCTATCCGAATAGCCGGGGTCGCCCAGAGGCAGTACGAGAGGCGTTGAAGCAACGAGCGCCGGGGGCACATCGGAGAGGTTGACGTTGATATGCGCCGAGACCGAGCTATCCTCGGCCACCTCGGCAACAAAGTAATCGTCAACCACCGTATCATGCGTAAAGTGACGTGAGGTATACCGGGCAGTCGCCGAAGCAGTGACCAGGCCACCGGTGCTCCCACTCTCATTTCCACTCTCACTCCCACTTCCACTCCACGACACAATCTCGTAGGCCACGACATTGGCCTCAACCATCAGCTCAGCGTCGGTAACGCTGGCCGCATAGCTGAAGTTCTTGCGATCCGTTATATCGTGATAGGAAAGGAAGTAATTCTTGCCCACGGCCACGCGCTGCGGATCCACATGCACGCTGTAGGTCTTTTCAAGCTCCGCCCCGGTTATCTTGACCGTTACGGAGTAGTCACCGGCGGCAGCAGCGCTTCCGTACTTGAAGTCGGTGGCCTTGAGCTCAACAGGTGTCTCGGTCTTGGTGGGCACCAGCTGATAGCCCCGCGCCTCAATCAGACCGAGCAGCTCGGCTGGGGTGTTTATCTGTCTGGCGTCCTCCAGGCCGATAATCCTGTTGCTGCCTTCAATATCGTGCTGCGCCTCGGTAACGGTGATACGGGCGGCGGCGGGCACCACCCGGTCTCGCAAAGCGGTGTCCACAAGCGGCTCGGTATTGCCGTTGGCATCGCTGAAGATAACGGCGATGACGTCGCCTTCCTGGAGCGCGTACGAGCTCTCAATGGCAAACGTCCAGCTGCCATTGGCACGCACGGTACCCGTGCCCGGCAGGGGCTCAAAGACACCGGAACCCCGCTTGATCTGTGCCGCAACATCCACGGGCGGATTGTCGTTGGCGGCCGGCGTCCACGTGCCCGAAAGCACACGATAATTAACGGGAAGGCCACCCGGCGCAAACGTGGCTACGGGCAGAGGTGGCAGCACGTCCACCACCACGACCGGGCCCGCATTGCTGAGGTCGGTGGCAATATGCCGCTTGGATGAGTTGGGATCCGGGTTGCCTCGCCAGTAGGAACTGATGCGGTAGGAGTCGCCCGGCTCCAGGAACACATCGCTCACGCCGCTCTCGGAACCCGCCTTCTCAAAACGCAGCACACCGTCAAGCGTCTTGACGCCCGTCTCCACCGTGTAGAGGCTCTCGGAGAAGAACGACTCGGTCAGGTTAACCGCCGCGTCAAACTCCGTGCCGTTTGCCTTGACCACATGAACGATGCCGTACACCTCGTCTTCCCAAAAGGCACGGCCACTGAAGTTGAGGCCTTCTGGCACCACGCCCGTCCAGCGCAGATACTTGTCGGCGTTGGTGGCCGGCTCGGCTGTTTTTATGACGGGAGGAGCATTGTTGGCACTGACACGGGTGTAGTTGTTCATATGGTTATCTGCGCTCGCGTTCCACCAGGTCTCAAAATCGCTGTCGCCACTTATCCAATTCCAGCTTGTCCTTGCACCTTTCTGCAACACAAAGTCTATGAGCGTATAGGACTTCTCAGGGGTGCTGTTCCAAGAATTTCTGCCTGCAATCCACACGGCAACGTCGGAGTTCGTAGCAGACCACCTCGCACCTTCTGCGATGTTGAATATCGAACCGCCGCCAGCTCGCCTGTTGACAAAATCGTAGTACAGAGGGTTGTCCATCGTAAAGTCAAAGCCACTGCCCGTCGCATTGACTATGGGAAAGGAGGCACTGCCCGTGGTGCCCGCGGCGATAAAGACCGTGCCCTGGCCGATGTTTATGGCGCCACCGCCCCTGTTGTTGGCATCAATGGCAGCGCCGCAGTCGGCCAGCAGTTCACAGGATGACGGCCCGGTTGGGCCGCTCCCCTCAAGCGTGAAACTGAAGTTGCTCGCCGCGTACTCAACCGCTTCGTTGCCGCCAGCCGCGTCAGAGGAGGTATCAAGACTCCCATTGCCTCCGTTGTAGACTGAGACATGGCCCCCATCGGTGATGACGAACGAGTTGCCGGTACCCGTGCCAAAGCGTATGGCTGCGGATCTGCTGAGGGACGAACTGGTGTAAGGATACTTATATATCTCTACGGTTCCACCATTGCGCACGTCAAAACACTGGTTGTCGGCACTTCTGAAGCGTATCGTAGCCGTATACCCCGAACTGCTGCTCCGCTGAGACATAAGCAGCTTGGAGTCCTCCCCGTCTACAAGAAACAGCCCTCCGGCTATCTGCTCGACAAACGCGCAGTACCCCCCTGACAGATTTGCGCTATGCGCTTCCAGAACACCTCCCCCGGTAACCATGAATCCACCGCTTGCGGCCTCGGCAACGATAACCCCGTTGGAATCGCCACCTCCGCTGCCATGGCCGGTGGCACACAGGTAGGCCCCGTTGGTCACGCGCACGTACGCCGAGGCAACGCCTGAGCGTCCTCCCACGTCAAGGCAGTTGCCGCCCTGGGTATTGAGGATTACGCGGGCACCGTCAAGGACGTTGCAATAGCAGGGTATCGCCGTGCTCGTGCCACCGAGGTTTATCAGGGTAGACGCACTGGATGCGGTATTGCTTGCAGAGAGCGTGGCAACGGCACCAGCCTGAAACTCCGCTCCCGTGCCTCGCAGTGCCGTACTGACAACCGAAATAGTGGTGGTGGAGGCAGGACCGAAGATGAAACGGCTGTAGTTGCCCGCAGTGTTAACGGGAGCGATCGGCAGCATGATACCGTTGCTGGCGTTGGTGATGGAAAGCTCAGAATTGCTGCCAAAGGTCGCGGAGGTTTGGGTGTCCTGCGACAGCGCAACGGCATTGGTACCGCCGCTGAGAGAGAGACTCGCTCCCTCGCCAACCTGTAACTCGCTCACGAGGGTGATGAGGTCATAGCCGGCAGAGCTTTTAGAGAGTGATACCTGAGCATCGTCGGCCACACCCAGTGAGCTGGCGACGATCTTCGTATAGTTATTGTTTGATGGCCAGGAGACGGTCCCCGCAAGGCTTACTCGAGCCCCTGCCACCGACACCAGGCCACTGATCGGGGTACCGGTACCGCTGACATCGACAATGATGATGTCCCAACCCTGAGAATTGGGTGCAGAGGCACTGCCGCTGTTAACCACCGCAGAGCTGCCCGCGTGCGTGAGCGCAAGATTCTCAACCTGAAAGCTCGCCGGCTGGGTTGCCATGCGCACGCCGAGATTGAAGGAGTTGCTGATGTTGCTGTCAGAGCCAAAGTTGATGGTAGTGCCCGAACCAACGCCAACCACCCTCAGATCACGGGTGAGCAGAGGAAGCCTGTTGCCAAGGTTAAAGTTGGATGCCGTGCTTGTTCTCGTGATGGATTGCGTTACCTGGATCTCGGAGACGCTGGCGTCGTTCCACGCATTCCAGAAATCCTCCCACAGGCCGCTGCTGACGACTGCGGTGCCGAGGGCCAGCGGCACCAACTCGTTTACGTCCAGGGTGTTGATGCTTCCGGCGTCTGGATCTTCGAGAGGCATGCCTATCTCCAGGTCGTTTACGTCCAGGGTGTTGACACTTTCGGCGTCTGGATCTTCGACAGGCATACCTATCGACGCAAAAGGTACGAGCGAAGCCACCACAAGCGCGGCCAGAAACAGAGAGAGCGCCTTATGCAGCACAGCGCGCCGGGTCCTTTGCGCCTCTCTGCCTGCACCCTCTCTGCCTGTTCCCCCCTTGATTGTATCGATCCTGCTCATGCTGAATGTAGTTTTGTTGCCCGTGCTGCCCAACTGTTTCTTACTCATTGTGTTATCACCATCTTGTGTCCTCGTTGCCTGTCGTGCATTGCAATGGGTGCGATGGCAGTGCAAAATATTCCCGCGCATCGCTTCATAGGAATAAGGATGCTGCGGGTGCGCGCAATGTCACCTCAGCAGTGACATCAGATTGTCAGGGGATGTACCTTGGACTAATCGATGATGGCAAAACTACGCAGTGCGACGCCCCTGTCGCCCGTTTCATGGGAAACCGTCCACTCCATCTGGTAGCTGCCCACCCCTATCGCAGCAAAGACCGCGGTGTCCACGACTGCGGTAGTGCCCTCTGAGACGACGGTGCCTGCCTCATCCTTGATACACCATTCCAGAGGGATGCCCTCGCTCAAAATCAGTTCTGCGCGAGCCGGATTGCAGGTCTCCGGATACTCAGGATTGCTGCTCACCATATCAATTGAGACGATCTCAGGTATGAACGGCGACGAGTGGACAAGTGGCGGGGGTGGCGGGGGGTCTGCCTTCGATTGCAGCTCCTGCGGTTCAGGCGCGGAGAGGAGGAGCACGGCTCCGACCAGGGCCACCGCTCCGGCAGCTGCAACTCCCGACAGGAGCACCCTGACAGCATCCGAGAGCTTGGTCGCGACAGCCGCTTCAACGGCAACAACACTGGCTTCGGCAGCGGCCTTGGAAAACAGCTCGGAGCAGTTCTGCCACAGGAGCTCTGCCCTGCCCGGTTCAACCGCGTGTTCAAGAGCAGAGCTGGCGGCAGCAGAGGACAAAGCGTCGAGCGAGACACCCTTAAGGCTCCCCTTTCTTCCCGTAGCATCGGAAGACTCGCCCTCGTGTTCTTCGATCATCCGCTTCATATTCTTCTTGGCCCGGTTGATGTTGGAGCTCACGACGGTAACGGACGTGTCCATCGCTTCGGCAATGCGCTTGTAGGAGAGGTCGTAGTAGTAGTACAGCAGCAGGGTATAGCGTTGCTTCTCGGGCAGTCTGGCGATAAACAGGCGGAGCAGTTCATCGCGCTCCTTGTGCTCAAATGCCTGGTGAGGCGTTACGTTTTTCTCGTCAACAGGCTCCTGCTCCATGTCTTCCGGAGTACAGTGGCGTCGCCTCGCCTCCTTACGGTTGTACCTGCTGCACACGTTGGCGGTAATCTGATAGAGGTACGAGTGGAACGCGTAGGGCGACTTGAGGCTACCAATACCCTTGTGGAGTGAGATCATGACCTGTTGGACGGCGTCCTCCGTCTCGCCTTTGTCGTAGAGAGCGTTGCTGACGTTGTAGTAGATGGTGTTGATGAAAATACGGCACAGCTCAGCAAAGGCCCTTTCATCGCCCTTCATACACTTTTTTATCAGGCGCGCCAAAGCACGCTTCGAGAGTCTTTGATTCCCTTTTTGGCCAGTCATTACGCAACCGTTTCGGTGTAGGTAGCACCTCGGTGTACGAGGTGCCTGCAGGTATGGTTGAACGCCTCTAGCCCCCTGCTCACAGACTAAGCAATAACGTGTTTTTTGAAAACCCCAGAGCTCCGCCAGCGGTAGCCCTGCACCTCTCCGAGCGGTAAAAGGCCGAGAAAAACAGAAGGCGGAGGAAGGCGGGGATTTAACAGTTTGGTTTTAGGGGAGGGCTGCGCGCAGGGTTATGGTACACTTCTGTCTTGCCATATACACGTAGACGAGGGTGTGGTGTGGACACGAGCGAAGCATCTCATAAAAAACTGAAGACTGCCCTTATCATTGCGGGCAGTGTTCTTTTGGCTTTAATTATAGGAGTTGGTATCTATGCCGCAGCGTTTATGTCTAACGTAAGCGCTGCAATCAAGATGCCGGATGACGCCGGAAAGGCATTGGAAGGGGTTCTGGTGTTGCCTGAAGAATCTGATGACCCCTTCTACGCACTCATCATCGGGTCCGATTCGCGCAATCCCTCAGATCTTGAGGCCGGCCTTTCCGATACCATGATGCTGGCGAGGATCGACCCGGAAACCTCAGAGCTCACCATCCTCTCAATCCCCCGTGACGTGGAGATTCAGCTGGAGGGATACGGCTCGCAGAAAATCAATGCCTCCTTTACCTATGGAGGCCCGGCCGGTGCGGTAGACGCGGTCTCAAACCTGTGCGGCGTGCCCATTTCGTACTACATCGAGATTGACTTTCCGGGCTTGATATCCCTGGTGGATACCCTGGACGGCATCGACGTCAACGTGCCGGAGGATATCTATCTGGATGGGGTGTACATCCCCGCGGGTGAGCAGCACCTGTACGGAGAACAGGCCTTGATAATGAGCCGCTGCAGAAACTTTCCAACGGGTGACCTGATCCGGGTTGAGAACCAGCGCATCGTCCTCCAGGCGATAGTTGCTAAGGTGCTGGCTACAGACCTTGTCGGTATACCGGCCCTCGTGGAACAGCTTGCCTCCAATGTTGGCACGACCATGGAACTGACCACAGCAGTTGACCTTGTCATGAAGTTCAGGGGCATGAGCCCTGACAATATGCGTATGGCTACGGTCCCCACGTTTTTCAACAGTCACGATGGCGCCTCCTATCTGGGCGTTGTGGAGCCTGATTTTTCTGAGATGATGCGTCGGATTGACGAGGGGCTGCCTCCTGTTGACCCCGCCGCAGTGGCCGCGCCGGAGGAGGAGCCAGCGTGAAGGGTATCGTCTTGGCGGGAGGGGCAGGCACGCGCCTGTACCCTATGACCTCGGTTACTTCCAAACAACTGCTCCCGGTGTATGACAAGCCCCTGGTGTTCTATCCACTCAGCGTGCTGATGCTGGCGGGGATACGCGACATCCTCATCATCTCGACGCCCCAGGACATCCATAATTTTGAGCAACTGTTTGACGATGGCTCACGCTATGGCATCAACCTCAGCTATGCCGTGCAGCCCGAGCCAAACGGCCTGGCCCAGGCCTTTGTGGTGGGAGAGAGCTTTATCGACGGCCAGTCCTGCGCGCTCATCCTGGGCGACAACATCTTTTATGGCAACGGACTCACGCGCCACCTCGAACACTGCGCGAGTAAGACAGAGGGGGCAACCCTGTTTGCCTACTATGTTGAGGATCCCGAGCGCTTTGGGGTGGTTGAGGTCGATGAGAAGGGCCGTGCCGTCTCACTGGAAGAAAAGCCCGTGCATCCCCGGTCAAACTACTGCGTGACCGGTCTGTACTTTTACGATGAGCGGGTCTCAGAGTTTGCACGCAGGGTCGTGCCCTCGGCGCGGGGAGAATACGAGATAACCGATCTCAACAAGCTCTATCTTGAGGACGGTTGTCTCGATGTCATCACGCTGGGCCGTGGCTACACCTGGCTTGATGCCGGAACGATTACCAGTCTGTACCAGGCCGGGGAGTTTGTCCGCGTGCTCCAGGAACATCAGGGCCTGATCATCGCCGCGTTGGAAGAAGTCGCCTACTACAACAAGTGGATAGACCGTGAGCAACTGCGACAGGCGGCCCTCGCGTATGGAAAGTCCGAGTACGGCGCGCACCTCATGAAGGTGGCCGAGAGCCGTATTGTGCGGTAGGGTACCGGCGTGCGCATTCTGATAACAGGGTCTAAGGGACAACTGGGCACCGAGCTCCAGCGTATCCTCTCAGCGGGCACAGCAGATATTGGCCCCATCCCCGAGGCGTATCGAGACGCAGTGGTTTTTGCCACCGATGTGGACACCCTCGACATTCTTGACGCAGAGGCCGTGGAGGCCATGGTTGCAGAGACCCAGCCTGAGCTTATCATCAACTGTGCCGCCTACACCAATGTGGATGCCTGCGAAAGCCACCCGGATTTAGCCATGCGGCTCAATGCCGAGGGAGCCGGCATTCTTGCCACAGCAGCGCAGAGACAGGGGGCTACCCTGGTACACGTCTCAACGGACTACGTTTTTTCCGGCGTTGATCCGCGCCCTCGCGTTGAAGGCGATGTGCCCGACCCCCAAAGTGTCTATGGCAAGACCAAGCTGGCCGGTGAGCAGCTCGTGGCAGAGGCCAGTAGCAAGTGCCATATTGTGAGGACCGCCTGGCTGTACGGACTGGTGGGCAACAACTTCGTCAAGACCATACTGGGGCTTGCCCGTGAGAAAAACAGCATCACCGTGGTGGACGACCAATGTGGCAATCCAACCAATGCGAACGATCTGGCCTATGAGATCCTGAGGATCGCCCAGAGCACGGCCTACGGTATCTGGCATTGCACCAATGAGGGCACCTGCTCCTGGTTTGACTTTGCCTCAGCAATCGTCGATCTGGCCGGTGTGCCCTGCGAGAAGCTCCCCTGCACCACCGAGGAGTTCCCGCGTCCTGCTCCGCGTCCAAGGTATTCCTCGTTGGAAAACGCTCGGCTTGAGGCAATGCTCGGCAACGAGATGCGCCCGTGGCGCGATGCCCTCAAGAGTTATCTGGAGCAACTCTCGCTGGAGCAACAATGAAGACCTATCTTGTCACCGGCGGCGCCGGCTTTATCGGGAGCAATTATATCCTCAACCTGCTGGGCGGCACACTGCCGAGCCATGAGGGCCACGAGCGCGACGTCCTGCGCGTCGTCAACGTTGACGCACTCACCTATGCGGGCAACCTGGAGAACCTGCAAAGTATCGAGGGGGACGAGCGCCACAGCTTTGTGCAGGCAGACATCTGCGACCAGGAGGCCATGCGGGAGGTCTTTGAAAGCTACCAGCCCGATTATGTCCTCAACTTTGCGGCCGAGAGCCACGTGGACAGGAGCATCACCAACCCGCAGGTCTTTGTGGAGACCAATGTGCTCGGCACCCTCAATCTCCTGAACAACGCGAAGAGGATCTGGCAGACCGCAGACGGGAAGGACAGCTACCGTGAAGGGGTGCGTTTCCTTCAGGTCAGTACGGACGAGGTCTACGGCTCGCTCGGGCCCGAGGGCTTCTTTAC
>JAIRZP010000065.1 GCA_031267175.1 Coriobacteriales bacterium
CACTTTCAGGCGGTCAGCATAGGTGTAGACGCCCACGGCACCCAGCGGGATGCGATCGATGTCCTTGCCGTAGCGGTCTTTGAGGGTCTCGTAGCTCACGAAGATCTCCTCCTTGGTGGAACCGAACTCGCTGATGGTCTTGGGCAGGTTGCCCTCCTTCAGCCACTTCTCGATGTTCTTGCCCACAAAGCCGGGAATCATGAGCGCGCGGCCCATGCAGACGGCCTTGAAGTACGGTGCGCCCATGGCCAGGGCCTTGTAGATGCCCGCCTCTTCGCTGAACGAGCCGGCAATGGCCAAGTCGGGCACGTAGGCACCCTGCTCGTCGAGCATCGTAGCCAGCTCATAGGCCATCGACTGCAAATAGAAGGTCGGGATGCCCCATTCCTCCATCATGCGCCAGGGGCTCATGCCCGTGCCGCCGGGAGCGCCGTCTATCGTGAGCAGGTCGATGTGCGCGTTGCTTGACCACTTGAGCGCCATCGCTAGCTCGCGCATGGGATAGGCACCGGTCTTGAGCGTGACCCGCTTGGCACCGAGGGCACGCAGCTCCTCCACGGAGCGGTAGAAATCCTCCTCGTCGATGAACCCGAGGCGACTGTGGCGTTCGAACTGCTTGATGCTGCCGGCCTTGAACGCCTCCTGTATGGCAGGATTGGAGGGGTCAGGCGTGACAATATAGCCACGGCTCTGCAACTCAAGGGCCCGCTCCAGCGTGTCAACCTTGATCTCGCCGCCGATGCATTTGGCGCCCTGGCCCCACTTGAGCTCGACGGTCTCAACGCCCAGTTCCTCAACCACGTAGCGGGCCACGCCGAGACGCGTGTCTTCGACGTTCAGCTGCACGAGGATGTCGCCGTCGTCTTCCTGGAACTCCTTGTAGAGCCGTACGCGGCGCTCCATGTCAGGGGCCTTCACTACCTTGCCCTGCGCGTCGCGCTCCAGCGCCGGGTCAATGCCGCAGACGTTCTCGCCGCAGACGAGCGAGATGCCAGCAATGGCCGTGCCGATGGCAAACTGCTCCCAGTTGGCGCGCGCCACCTCGGTAGAGCCCAGCGCTCCGGTAAAGATGGGCATCTTCATGCTCACCTTATTCTGCCAGCCAAACTCCGTGCTTGTGTCCACGGTGGGAAAGGTTGCCGTGTCCGGGCCGGCTTCCACGCCCTCAGGCAGGCCGTTCAGCCCCAGTGCATAGCCGTTGATGTTGAGATGGGAGTAGTCGATGGGATAGTCCTTGTCGGCGCCGGCGGTCACGTGCCCAAAGGGCCCGGGGTAGATGACCTCCCGCCCTCTGAAGGATGATTTGAACACCTCGCAATTGCCCTTGCAGTCGTCCGTACAGCGCGTACACAGCCCGCTGACGGGCACCACGCTGCGTGAGCGGTTCGTTGTCTGTGTGGCGTCGTTGGCATTTGGTCTCTGTAGGTTCATGGCTTTTCACTCCTTCTTGTCTGGGGCTTTCAGTGCCCATGTTGCATACTCACAGTATCCACTCGTGCCGTCTGCTCGTATTGCTGACTCTTGCTCTGGTCAAGAATGGTAGGGATAGTATACCGGTTCGTGAATCATCACTTTCCCCAAAAAATAAAAGCTGCCAGAAAATGTTATCTTGCCAACGCTCAGCTTTGCGGTATAATTCTTCTTTACGTCCAAAACAGGGTCAAATATTTGGTTCCCGTGAGGCACCCTTACCGTACTGCGCAGAAAACAGGAGAGTACTACCATGGATATTGTCCGTGCCCTTGAGCAGCAACAGATAAAAAGTGACATCCCGGACTTTTTCGTCGGCGACAACGTCAAGGTTCACTACCGTATTACCGAGGGTAACCGCGAGCGTATCCAGGTCTTTCAGGGTGACGTTATCCGTAAGCATGGCGCCTCCAACCGGGAGACCTTCACCGTGCGCAAGATAAGTTTCAGCGTGGGCGTTGAGCGTACCTTTCCCGTGCACTCGCCCAAGATCGACCGGATAGAGGTCGTGCGCCACGGTGCCGTGCGCCGCTCCAAGCTCTACTATCTGCGCAAGAAGGTGGGCAAGGCCGCGCGTATTCGTGAGAAGGGCTTCTAGAGAAGCAGCCGGCGCTTCTCTAGCCACGTTTTCGTGCTTAGCCGAGCGGAAAAGACGGCCGCCCTCGACCAGTTGCTCTATGGCTTTATAGAGGAGCTGGACGGTGGCAATAATCTCACCATCATAGGAATCGACGAAGTGGGCCGCGGGTCACTCAGTGGCCCCCTGACGGTTGCCGCGGTCTGTCTGCCGCTTGCGCCGCGCGTCAGTGGACTCAACGACTCAAAAAAGCTCAGCGCCACGCGGCGCGAGAAGCTGGCTACCCAGCTGTACCGCGTCGTCGTGTGCTACAGCATTCAGGACATCTGTGCAGACGAGATAGACAGCGTTGGCATGGCCGAGGCGCTCCGACGGGGGATGCGGCAGGCGCTTCGTGAGGTGGCAGAGGCGGCCGGTGAGCCTGACGCCGTGCTCATCGACGGCACTCCGCTCCATATCCATGCGAGGGAACAGGCCATCGTCAAGGGAGACGGCAAGGTCGCCTCTATCGCCGCCGCGTCCATCATTGCCAAGGTTCACCGCGATGCCCTCATGGTTGCCTACAGCCAGGAGTATCCGCACTATGGCTGGGAGTCCAATAAAGGCTACGGCTCGGCGGCGCATATCGCTGCCATACGGGAGCGGGGTCTCACTCCCTTGCATCGAAGGGGATTCTGCAGGGGGATTCTGCAGGAAGGTCTGTTTTAAGGGAAGATGTGGCAGGTGTCGGGATGGAGCCTGAGGCTCCAGGGGAACATGCAGGACACCGACCTGTCGCCCCCGTTTCTTTCACGTCTGCAGAATAGCTCAGGTCCTCAGTACTTCTCAACAGTTTCAAAACCGTGTCAAAATCCGGGTTTTGCTCCAGTTAAGCGCTGGTGGGGAAGAAATTAAGAGTTGCCGTGCATACTGCTCTTCATAACGAACAGTTTGATTGGAGAGCATATGGGCACCACGACAGCGTCACCAGACACGGCAACGCAGGCAAAAGGCACGCGCGCACAAAAGACCGAGGCAGTCCGTAAGAAAAGCACGGGGAGCACCCGAGGCAGAAACCAGAAGCTCGGCAAAGCGGGAGAGGACCTCGCCTGCCTGTACCTCTCCGACAAGGGTTTTACCATCCTTGAACGCAACTGGAAGTGCAGGAGTGGCGAGGCGGACCTTATTGCCGAGGAGCAGGATACGCTGGTTTTTATCGAGGTAAAGACCCGATCTGCGGGCTATCCTGGCCTGCCTGAGTGTGCCGTGACCAAACAAAAGCGCATCTCTTACGAGAAAATCGCCCTCAGCTATCTCATGCAGAACCAACGTCCTTCCTGCCAGGTTCGCTTTGACGTCATAGCCGTGCATATGACGGGAGAACGGCAGTGCCTGCTTCGGCACCACCGAGATGCCTTTTTGGCTGATGAGTGATGGGTACCACCAGGGACGGCACCACCGACTGCGTGCGAACAGCCACCATTATTGGCGTTGAAGCAAAACCGGTAACCGTGGAAGTCAGCTTTACCAATGGGCTTCCCGGAATCAGCATCGTCGGCATGCCTGACACCGCCGTGTGCGAGGCCCGCCTCAGGGTGCGTGCCGCGCTGCGTGCCTGCGGGTTTGACGTGCCCAACGTCAACATTCTGGTCAACCTCGCTCCCTCTGATATTCCCAAGAACGGTTCCGGATTCGACCTGCCTATTGCGCTCGGCATCCTGCTTGCCACCGGTCAGATCTGTGCGGAGGATGTTGCCGGCAGGCTCTGCGTGGGCGAGCTCAGTCTTGACGGCAGTGTGCGGGCGGTGCGCGGGATGCTCGCCTATGCGCAACTGGCACGGGAGTTGGGCCTCGGCATGCTCTCGGCCCTTGTTGAAGGGGGTGTGCCCACCGCCTCGCTCAAGCAACATTCCTGCGTGAGAAGTCTGCGCGACGTATGTACGGGCAGGTATTCTGAGCCACAACCCTCGGCGGTGGCTACCGGCGGAGCGGCAAAGGATTACTGCGACATCGCGGGAAACGATATGGCCAAACGTGCTCTGACCATTGCCGCGGCAGGCGAGCATGCGCTGATGATGATAGGCCCGCCGGGTTCCGGCAAGACGATGCTGGCCAGCAGGTTGCCGACGATAATGGCACCGCTTAACGAGGAAGAGCGCTTTGCGGCCGCCATGATTCACTCGGTCGCCGGTCTTCCGTATGACAGCATCTTGGGTGGGCAGAAGCCGTTCCGGGCACCGCACCACAGTGCCACACGGGCCGGGCTCATGGGAGGCGGCTCCCCGGTCGTACCCGGCGAGGTGTCGCTGGCTCACCATGGAATCCTCTTTCTGGATGAGATATCCGAGTTTGGTTCGGCCATTTTGCAGTTGCTCAGACAGCCGGTGGAGAGTGGCTGCATATCGCTCGCGCGGGCGCGCGGCACCACGGTGTTGCCGGCCTCCTTCATGCTGGTTGCCGCCTCCAACCCCTGCCCCTGCGGCTACTTTGGCGACCCGGAACGCAGCTGCGGCTGCACAGACGCGCAGATACGCAAGTACCAGGGTCGCATAGGCGGGCCGCTGCTCGACCGTATTGACATGGTGATAGATGTGTGGCGCTCCAAGCCCGGCGAGGTGCTGGCTACCGGCAGCGGCACGAGTTCAGCCCACATGCGTGAGCAGGTAGTACAGGCACAGGAGTATGCGCGGTGGCGTGTCGCTGAGCAGCCTGACAATCCCGACACGCTCGCGGTAGTGCCACGGGGAGTCGATGGCACGCAGCTCTCCGGAGAAGGCGCCCGCCTGCTCTGTGCCTGTGGCCTGGGCCAGAGTGAGCGAGCGTGCTTTGAGGAGGCAGCGGAGCGGCTCAGGCTGAGCGGACGCGGCATCATGCGTGCCCTCTCCGTAGCCCGGACCATAGCAGACCTGGAGCAGAGCGAGCGTGTCTCCACAGAGCATCTTCTTGAGGCGTTGACCTTCAGGGCAGACGGGCGGTGTGGTAATGGGAGCAACTAAAAGCGCGGAATCACGGGATTTACTCGATAGCTTTTCATCAGACGGTGGAGAGGGCAGCGCTCTGCCCACTCGTTCGGAACTGTTGCCCGGCTCGGCATTATTCCCAAAAAACCTGCTGCAACTCAAGGACACTCCCCGCAAACTGTACGCCCTCGGTGAGGTGAGGACGTTGAGCCTGCCGGCCATCGCCATCGTAGGAGCGCGCAAGGCCACGGCCTACGGGCTGGAATGTGCCGAACGGTTTGCGCGCAAGGCAGCGTACTGGGGTGTGGCCGTGGTCTCCGGCGGGGCCATCGGTTGCGACATGGCTGCGCACCAGGGTGCCCTGAGGGCAGGCGGCAACACTATAGTGGTGTTGGGCTCCGGAGCCGATGTCGTCTATCCGTTGCGTGCCCGCTCGCTGTTCAAAGAGGTACTTGAGGCAGGAGGCACGCTGGTTTCCGAGGCCCCCTGGGGCTCCGCGCCGCTTACCTGGGCATTCAGTAAGCGAAACCGTATCATCGCGGCGCTGGCGGGGGCGACCCTGATAGTCGAGGCTGGGCTTCCGAGCGGCACCTTCCAAACGGCCGATCATACCCTGGCACTCGGCAATGAGGTGCTCGTGGTGCCCGGCCCTATCTTCTCCAACACCTCCAAGGGTTCTAACCGGCTCCTGGCGCAGGGTGCGGTGCCCATCGTTGATGATGAGAGTTTTGAGGATGCACTCACACAACTCTTTGGGCCACGGCTCTCTCGTGCCTGCAACGTGCAGGCCAATGCCGCTGCTGTGTCTCGCCGGGAACCCGCGGAGTGCGAGCACCAGGGCAGGGGAGGCATAGGTGGCGATGATGGTGGCTGTTGTGGCGGCGATGTCGTTGGCGGCAGCAGCAGCAAGGCTGCTACGCTCAGTCCCCAGGAAATCGTGCTGCGTCAGCTTACCGAGCGCCTCTGTACCGACCTCAGCGCCAACCCTATGACCGTTGACAATCTGGCCGCTGCCTACCAGAAGGATGTGGTCGAGATCATTCGTGTTGTCTCCAAGCTGGAGGTGTCCGGCGAACTCGAACGCCTCAGAGATGGTCGCTATATGACCAGGATACGCTGATGAGGTTCTGCAGAAATACGGCAGAGTGGAGCGCCAACTACCAGCAGGCTCCGAGTAAATACGAGGGAGGTGCAATGTTGCCACGACACTTGTCTATACAAAGTGTTATATTGTATAGATAAAGTATATGCCGCACGGTTTACAAGGAGCGCATTATGGCAACAAAACTTATGTCCCTGAGGATAGAAGAAACCCTGAAAGAAGAATTTGATGAGTTTTGCGAGGGAGTCGGTTTAACCACAACGAGCGCGATAACCCTGTTTGTCAAGGCGACCCTGCGTGAGCGCCGTATTCCCTTTGAGATCAGCTCTGACCCTTTCTACAGCAAGAGCAACATTGCGGTCCTCAAGGAGAGCATCAGGCAGATGGAGAACGGTGAGTACGTGGAAGTTGAGTTCGGCGATTTTGATGATTTCATTGAGAGTCTATAAGACAATTACCGCGATAAGTGAGCTAGTTGAGTAGAGGCTCATGACTGACACCGACAAGAAAAGTGTCCTGGTTATCGGCGGCGGCCTGGCCGGGAGCGAGGCGGCATGGCAGCTTGCTGAGCGTGGAGTCTCGGTGCGGCTGTATGAAATGCGGCCCGTGAGCACCACCCCGGCACATCAGACAGGCTACCTGGCCGAGCTCGTGTGTTCCAACTCATTCAAGAGCCTCGCGCTCCCTTCAGCAGCCGCGGCCCTCAAACAGGAACTGGCGCTCATGGGCTGCTTCGTGCTAAAAGAGGCGCTGGAGCACCGCGTTTTGGCTGGAATGGCCCTGGCGGTTGAGCGGGAGGCTTTTGCCGCGGCCATAAGCCAAAAGCTGGCAGCGCACCCCAACATAGAGCTCGTACACGAGGAAATAACGAGCCTTGCACCCCTGGTTGACGCTGCGAGTTCCCAGCAGATAATCGTTGCGACCGGGCCGCTTACTTCGGACGCGTTGGCTGAGGATATTGCACAGCGGTTGGGCAGGGAGTATCTGGCCTTCTTTGACGCTGCGGCACCAATACTTGAGGCGGAGAGTCTCAACAGGCAGAAGCTGGTGCGTCAATCGCGCTTTGACAAAGGCGAAGGCGAATACCTCAACGCGCTGCTCAGCAGAGAACAGTACCTTGCCCTGGTAGAGGATCTCACTAAGGCAGAGCGTGTTGTTCTCAAGAGCTTTGAGAAGCGCGAACTGTTCACTGCGTGTCAGCCGGTTGAGGAAGTGGCCAGAAGTGGCGTGGATGCGCTTCGCTATGGCGCACTCAAGCCCATCGGCCTCACGGATCCCGCCACCGGTAAGCGCCCCTATGCCGCCGTCCAGCTCCGGGCAGAGAACACGGGGCAGAGCGCGTGGAACCTTGTGGGCTTTCAGACCAATCTCAGCTTTGCTGCGCAGGAAGAAGTCATCAGACGCATTCCCGGCTTTGAAAAGGCCAGCTTTGTGCGGCACGGCGTCATGCACCGCAATACCTTCATCAACTCCCCGGAAGTACTGGGCAGAGGCTTTGAGCTGCCAAGCCAGCCCCGTGTGCGTTTTGCCGGACAGATAACCGGCACCGAAGGCTACACGGAGGCCCTGGCATCCGGGTTCTTTGCGGCGCTCAACGCCTATGCTTCCCTCAGCGGTATGCCGGCCGTGACCCTGCCGGATACCAGCACCTTTGGCGCTCTGGTTGCCTATGCCACCTCAAGAGAGACCAGGCACTACCAGCCCCTGCATGTCAATTATGGCCTCATGCCGCCGCTGTCCCAGGGGCCCAGGGGCAAGCGTGAGCGCTACACCGCCTATGCAGAGCGGGCCATCGCCGCGACCAAAGCACTGGTACACGCCAATCCACAATTGGATTTTCTGCCATCCTATGAGCTGCCCGAGCTCGATTATGCCAGACAGGAGCAAGAACGATGAAGCAGGACACCGCCAGCCTTATAGAGTCATACCTGTTTTCGCTCAAGGTCGAGCGCAATTTCTCGGAACACAGTCTGCGTGCCTATACCGGCGATCTGCGTCTCTTCCGCAACTGGCTCAATGAGGAAGGATACGCGCTCGAAGACCTGGACAGCCGCTCGATGCGCTCCTATCTGGTCGTGCTTTCAAAAGAGAATCACAGCAAGACCACGATAAACCGCCGACTCTCGGCCGTACGCTCGTTTCTGCGTTGGCTTTCTGAACAGGACATACTGGACAGCGCTGCCGTATCCATGAAAGGCCCTAAGACCCCACATCGTCTGCCCAGGGTCGTGTCAGACGCAGACATCAAGAAGCTCTTGCAGCCCTCACCTACCAATGAGCCGGCAGACATACGCGACGACGCGCTCTTTGAGTTGCTGTACGCCACAGGGGCACGCATATCTGAACTCTCGGGGCTTCGCCTCCAGGACATAGACGCCTCGGAGCAGCTCGTGCACTTCTGGGGCAAGGGAAGCAAGGAGCGGGTGGTCCCCCTGTACAAACTGGCACTGGAGAAGCTCCAGCGTTACCTCACTCAGGCAAGACCTCGCCTCATCAAGCCTCACAAGCTTAAGGGAGAAGATGCTGGCCGCGTCTTTCTGGGCACGAGCGGCGTGCCCCTGAGTGCTGACAGCATCCGTATTGCCTTCAAGCGCCGGCTCGCGCTCGTGGGCATTGACAGCTCCGTTACTCCCCATGACATCCGTCACAGCTTTGCCACAGATCTCCTGGCCAGCGGTGCCGATCTCAGAAGCGTGCAAACGCTGCTCGGTCACGAGCATCTGACGACCACACAGATATATACCCATCTTTCGATAGGGCATCTCCAGGATGTTGCCAGGCAGGCCCATCCCCGGGCGTAAATGCTCCCGCGTTCCGCGCTCTTCAGGACAATGTGCTACAATCATCGTTTATGTCTGCGCGGCTATACGATCGTACACACGTGAGAGGAACTATATAATGTCTGTACCCAAGAGAAAAACCGGCCGTTCTGTTACGCACGCGCGCCGCAGTGCCAATACCGTACTCAAGCCTGCTGCCCGCGCGCTCTGTGAGCAGTGCGGTGCCGTCAAGCTCCCGCATTATGTCTGCGGCAACTGCGGCAGCTACAATGGTCGTGAGGTCCTGAGCATGGAGTAGTTCGGTGACTCCTCACAACAATCCAGAAACGCAACCCAGCCCGACACAGACGGTGTCATCCCACACAGTGCCTTCCGACGAACCGGTCAAGGTCGTCGTTGACGCTATGGGCGGCGACGATGCGCCGGGCGTTGTGCTCGACGGCATCAGACAGCTCTTTGCTTCCACAGACCCCCTCGATGCGAGCATCCAGCTCATCCTCGTTGGTGCCGCAGATGCCATAGAACCCCTGCAATTGGCGTACCCCGATCGCATAGACGTGGTGGCCACCACCGAGGTCATCACAATGAACGAGCATCCCGCCGCTGCGGTCAAGCAGAAGAAGGACTCGTCGCTTGTCGTGGGCTGTCATCTGGTGAGAGAGGGCAAAGGCGATGCCTTCTTCTCCGCCGGCTCTACGGGAGGTGCCATGACGGCTGCCACCTTGATTATCGGTCGCGTCAGAGGGGTCCGGCGTCCTGCCATTGCCACGGTCATACCGGCACCCAAGGGCAGTGTCGTGCTGCTTGACGCGGGAGCCAATACCGACGTTACGGCAGAATACCTGCTGCAGTTCGCTGCTATGGGCGAGGTGTACGCGCGTGAGGTCATGGGGGTTGCGCACCCGCGCGTTGGTCTTTTGAATGTAGGCGAGGAGGCAAACAAGGGCTCGCAACTGGCCCAGGATGTGTACGCCCTCATGGCGGACAACATCGCTGGTTTTGCGGGCAACGCGGAGGGAACAGACCTCTTCCGTGGCAGCTTTGACGTCATTGCCACCGATGGCTTTACCGGCAACATCGTCCTCAAGGCCATGGAAGGGCTCGTCGCAGGCCTTTTTGGCGAGCTCAAGCATATCTTCTATTCCTCCACAAAAAATAAGCTGGCCGCTGCCGTACTCAAGAACGACCTCTCCGCCCTTAAAGACCAGCTCGACATCGAGGCAATCGGCGGCGCGCCGCTGCTGGGTCTTGCGGCCTCGGTGGTCATCGGGCATGGCTCCTCGGGCGCGTTGGCCATCGAAAGCGGCATCAGGGCTACGGCAACGGCTGCGCGGCAGCACCTTCCCGAGCTTATCGCGAGCGCGGTTGCTGCCAGGGGCTGAGCGGTGTCCAGAAAGGGAAAGAACAGGGGAGAGGCGCCCGAGCCGTACCTTGTGCAGTACGCCGAGCGGCTGGAGCGGGCCGAGCAGATGCTTGGCTACGAGTTCAGCGACCGGGAGCTTCTGCTGCTTGCCCTCACGCATCCTTCTGCCTCGGAGGGCAACAGGAACACTGCGCTGGGCTCCTATGAACGGCTGGAGTTCCTCGG
>JAIRZP010000072.1 GCA_031267175.1 Coriobacteriales bacterium
GGCTCAAACTCGGAGCTAAGAACCTCCATGTCGGGAGAGATCCTGATGCCTCCCACCGTGGTATAGTACCCATCGGCAACCTCGACGAGGTAGTAGGGGCCGTCACCCACAGGAATGAGGTACTCCGCCGCCTTGTCGAACTCCTCGTCCACGCTGCTTGAACAGTAGCCATTGTAGATATTGACGGTCTCCTGCAGGGCCTGCGCATCGAGCCCGGCCATCTGGGCGGCCTCAGCCAGAGTGTCCGCCTTGTATACGGAATCCAACCGGTCGAACTCGGAGCGGATATCGGGCATGGGTGTACCGGGGATACCAAAGGTGAACACCGTGCCATAGGGGCCGGTCTGCTCAAAGTGCTCGATGTCGGCCTCGGTAAAGATAACGAAGCTCTTCTGCTGGTTGCGAGTGAGGATGCCTCCCGCGGCAAAATTGCCTATCCACAGATCCTCACGGGTATAGCGCTCGGCGTCCTGGTTGACCCACAGCGTCGGCTGTACCGAGGCAATATAGGCGTCCGACGCCCAGGAGGCGCCCACGGCCACCGGGCCGCACCACATGACGGTACCGGGGCTTTCGGCCAGGGCTCCGCCGCACTCCACCGCCGCCTTGATGCCGTCCCCGTCGCGGCAGTCCATGCCCAACGGGGAGATATTCTGATTGCGGAGCGAAGTGCAGAGCCCGTAGAGCATGTCCATGTTGTTGGAGTATCCGCCTGTGCCGATGATGACCGCCCTGGTCTCGACCTTGATGACCGAGCCGTCCTCCGCGGTAGCCAGCACGCCCTCTACCGCACCGGAGCTGCTTCGCAGTATCTTCCTGCCCGCCGTATTGAAGCGCACCTGGATGTCGGCGGCCTCAGCGGCTGCGGCCATCTCCTCGGTAAAGCTCACTCCGGGGCTCGAGTCGCCCTTGGAGGCATAGGTGTGCCAGGCCCTGTTGCCGTTGTAGGCCACGAGCGCGTTGAACGCACAGCCATGATCCTCAAGCCACTGTATGGTGTCGGCGGTCTGACCAAAGAAGTTGCGGTAGATCTTTCGGTTGGGGATGTAGTGGTGATACTGCATGACCACATCTATGGCCTGCGATACCGTGGTGTTGACGCCTTCGGCCTTCTGCCAGTGCGACTCCACGGCATACATGCCCTCGGTACCGATGAACGACCCGCCGTAGACTCCCTGCTTTTCGAGAATGAGGGGCTCGAGGCCCAGTTCCTTTGCCTGGAGGCCGGCGGCAATGCCGGTGCCGCCACCACCGATGATGCAGATATCGGCCTGGATGGTCTCTGCGGGCTCGCCGATCTCTTCTATCTGCATGAAATCGGCCGAGGCTATCGAATAGGTAGCCCCCTGATCCGCAGAGGCCGCATCCTGTGCCGAGCCGCTTGCAGGCGGTGCGCTATTTGCGGGCGTTGCCGGGGAGCAGCCGGCCAGCGAGGCCGCGGCAACCAGCCCCGAGACTCCGGCAGTGGCGATGAACCCTCTCCGTGACAGTCCCTCTTCTCTCTGCTCTGTGTCTCTCTCTTTCCTTACCAGCTCTTCTCCACGTTTCTTCTTCATGATCTTCCTTTCCTCGTTTCTCCTGTGCGGGCACACCGTCTCTCTGTGCCCGCGTGCCCTGCCCTCCCTGCCATTGGCGGCAGGCGGCAGTATGCACTTCTTGTTTCCTGATTGTGCTGAGGGAACACTGCCACGTCAATATGTTATGCGTGAGCATTCGATTACCTGGAGGTATCTCTTTGTCTGTATCTCTTTTTTACCCGCGCGTAACTAATAGTTCACTCAACAGTGATGAGCAAGTGAAGGTAGCTCTGCTAGCATAAAGGTTTGTGCTTCTTGAGAGAACTCGGTTGGATGTCTATGAATACCGATCAATTGAGTTATTTTGCACTTGTCTATCAGATTGGCAGCTACGCGACTGCTGCCAAGCGTATCCCCATGTCAACGCAGGGTCTCGTAAAGTCTATCTCCTCCCTGGAGAGCGAGCTGGGCGTATCGCTGTTTGAACGCGACGAACACGGCAACCGCGTACCCACCCGTTACGCCGCAATGCTCATGGAATATGTCGGGCACTGGGACAACGACTATGCGGCACTTACGAGGGGGTTTGAGGCCCTGCGCGCACAGGAACAGAGGCAGATACGCCTGGGGTCGTCCCTGGGGATCATCGGCATGATCGGCCTGGAGTTCTGCTACGAGTTCAGTTCTCTGCACCCGGGTGTCTCCATAACTCCCAGTGAACTACGGGATGACATCTGCGATCAGGCCCTACGCGATAAGAGCTTCGATCTCTCGCTGACGCTCGCGCCCTTTCCCCCCGACTTCATTACGCTTCCCCTGTGCTCGATTCCCCTGTCGTTCTGGATACCGCTGGACGATCCTCTGGGTGAGAAAGACCATCTGGAACTCCACGATTTTGAGGATCGGAACGTTGCCATGCCCGGCCAGGGCTTCAAGTGCTTTGACACGTTCCTGGGCATGTGTGAGGCGGAGGGCGTTAGCTTAGGTGAGATCGTCACCTCGTCCGAGGTCTACAAGTTCTACAACTTCAGCATCGAAGGCAAGGGGCTGGGCTTTACTGCCAAGCATATCGCCGAGTCGCCGGCATTCAATCAGAACCCGCGTATGCGGAGCCTGCCCCTGTCGGATTATCGGTGGACTGTTGGCATCTCGCACCTGGCCGAGCGCAAGCTCCTGCCCCACGAGCTCCTCTTCCAGGATTTCTGCCTGAGCAGAGTCAAGCAGATTATGAGGCTGTACGCGGACGAGTAGTCAGCGGCAATGCCCGAAACAGCGCTTTCTTACGCTGTGCACAGAGACAATGGTACTCACATATCCTCGAGCGTCAGGCACTTCAGCTCAAAGTGGTACTTGGGCATCGCCTTTTCTTTGAGGTGTTTGACCTTCTCTTCCAGTCTGCTTATCCTGAAGTTCTCCTGCCTGCGCTTTACCTCAACAGCAAGCGCCTTGAAGCGTGCCTGTGTTCACTCCCATTGTCATTGCGAGGAGCGCATCGCGCGACGCGGCAATCCAGTCCTTCTCTGTCGTCTCCTGGTAACCTTGTTTTTACCATCTCCCTTGTTTCAAGGACTGGATTGCCGCGCTCGCTTCGCTCGCTCGCAATGACATAGAGGGAACAGTAACCGCCGGTGGACACAAGGAATAAATAAAGTGAACACCTGGATAACACGGCTGAACTTTTGGCTCAGGGCTTAACCATTGTTTGAAGTCTCCAAGCTCCCTATGCTGAGACCAGGAAGGTCAAGCAAGATGTCATGTTCGACATGGCACCAAGAGAGTGAGAAAAGGAGAGAAACATGGAAAAGTCCACACCTGAAGATCGTACGCAAGATCCGCTCGAAGAGCCCAAAGCCGTTCTATCGAGGCGCGCGTTTCTCAAGGGAGCATCGGTTGTATCAGTGGCAGCACTTGGAGCGACAGCCGTTGGGTGCAGCCCCACAACAAGCCCTACGACAGCTGGCACCGAGGGAAGTGGTACCGCAAATGCAGCAAGCACGGTACCAGAGGATTCCGTATGGCAGATTGAAAAGCTCGGCGAACCTACAGAGACGGTGACCGCCCAGGTCTGTATAGTTGGAGGAGGTGGCACCGGCCTGGCAGCAGGTATCAGAGCAAGGGAGTTCGGGCTCGACGCCCTCGTTCTGGAGCGTTTCGGCAAGACGGGCGGCTCCTTCATCGGTACCGAGGGCCTGTTTGCCGTGGGCTCTCACTGGCAGAAGGCGGTGGGCGCAGACTTTACCGCGGGCGAGGCGATAGCCTCCTGCATGGAGTTTCATCACTGGGTACCCAACTACGCCCTGTACCGTGCCTTCTTCAACAAATCCGCCCAGACGGTTGACTGGCTTGAGGGTATCGGGGTCGAGTTCGACCATGTGCAGAGCCTCGGAGACTCCTATGTCTGCTGGCACGTATACAAGGGCTCGGAGCACCCCGGGGTCGAGTTCATGGAAAGCATGCTGAAGGCAGCCAACGAGGCCCAACTCAGAATCGAGACCGACATCGCCGGAAAAGAGCTGGTGCTGGATAGCACCGGCGCGGTAGAAGGCGTGCTGGCCCTGCGCTCCGACGGCACGGTGGTCAAGGTTGAG
>JAIRZP010000119.1 GCA_031267175.1 Coriobacteriales bacterium
AGTGCACGCTGTAAGCAAGGGGTACTGTTCTTGGCAATCGAAGGAACAGTGAGCTTTGGGGTACGATAAAGGGTGGCGCCGGAGGTGCCACCCTTTATCGTACCCGGCCAAGGCTGCACCAATGAACGCATAAGCAGCATCCAAATAGGTGTCAGGCAGGTCCGAGGACCTTCCGACGAGCGCACTAACAGTAACCAGACAAGCCCCGGGCATCCCAAAAGCCCTCGGCCCAGCTGAGTGCTGGCGTGGTCCTCTCAGAGCTCCTGCAGCTCAACGCTCCTGCACGCCAGCTGCCCGCAGGCCGCGGCGATGGATGCACCCTTGGAAACGCGCCTGCTCACGCCCACTCCCGCTGCCGTGAGACCGTTTTCAAACCGTTTGAAGGCAGCAGGGCCTGCCTTTTGCAGGGTCGGCAGGGCCGCAGAGAGCGGGGGACTACTGCCCGCGCTTGGAGTGGAAAGGGGCTTTCGCCTGCCCTCTGCCCCTTGAGCCTCCGACGGAGTTTCCTCTGCGCCGCCGCTCATAGCTTCACGTTCAAGGCCAAGTGTAATCCCGCTTGCATTGAGGGTGAGAAGGTTCACGTGAAAACCCGGGGCGGGAACCCTGCAGAACGCCAGCAGGCTGGCAAGCGCCTGTTGACTGTCGTTGACCCCCCGTATCAGTGCATATTCCAGAGACGGTCGCCGTGCCGTCTTTTCCATATAGAAGAGCAGGGCCTCGCGCAGCCTGTCGAGCGACTGTGAACTGAGCCCGGGCATCAGCAGGTCGCGGACGCGCTGCTCGGCGCTATGCAGAGACACGGCCAGGGTAAACTGCTCCGGCTCGCTCGCAAAGCGGCGTATCGGGCGCACCAGCCCAGCGGTTGACACCGTGATATGCCGGGCACCGATGCCAAACAGCTCAGGACTATTCATCATGCGCAGGGCGCTGAGCGTCGCGTCATAATTGGCAAACGGTTCTCCCTGCCCCATCGCCACCACGTTGCTTACGCGAACATCGGCAAAGTCGGCGGCCACCACGGCCAGCTGGCTCAGCATTTCGCCCGGGAGCAAGGAGCGGCTGAGGCCCAGGGCACCGGTCGCACAGAACACACAGCCTAATGCGCACCCGGCCTGTGTGGAGAAGCAGACGGTCAGGCGCTTGCGGGAAGGAATCGCAACGGCCTCGGTCTTAACCCCGCCGCTGAGTTCCAGGAGATAGCCGACCGTGCCGTCGCGAGCGGTGCGTTTGTGCAGGACACGAGGCTGAGAGAACACGAACCGTTCCTCCAGCGACGAACGCAGGCCGCGAGGCAACGTGTCCATGCCAGCAAAGCTCTCTGCGCCGCGCAGGTAGAGCCACTCGGCCAACTGACGCGCACGATAGCCCTTCTCACCCAATGTCAGCATGAGCTGCTGCAGACCGGGCAGGTCAAACTGCATGACGTTAACTCGTGTACTCATGCTATGATTATAGAGTACTTTTTACAACCGCTTGCGCGCCAGCTTGCCGGTCGATGTGATCCAGAACAAGGCAGACGACTACGCACTGCTGTACTATCGACAAAGGCAGCCAGGCCTTGCGCGGCGTAGCAGGCAGAGGACAGTATTTTACGTGTGCAGCATATCAGGAGAACAGGCAGGAGAAAGCGAGGGCATAACATGACAGACAGCTTGGTACCCAAAACCCCGACAGATGAGTCCGCCAAAGGATTTGCCGTGCGGCCCGGCGGCCCCTACAGAGTGGCGCTCCTCTGTGGCGGCACCTCAAGTGAACGCGAGGTCTCCCTCGCCAGCGCCGCCAACGTAGAAAGCGTGCTTGCCTCTGCCGGACACACGATACTCAGAATAGACACGGCAGCACCGGATTTCATTGCCGTGCTGCAAAATTTGCAGCCGGACGTCGCCTTTATCGCTCTGCACGGCAAGGGAGGCGAGAACGGCGAGCTCCAGGCTGTGCTTGAACTGCTGGGCATACCCTTTACAGGCAGCGGCGTGTTGGGTAGTGCCCTGGCCATGGACAAGCACCGCTCCAAGCTTGTCTACCAGGCGGTGGGAGTCCAGACCGCTCCCTGGCTCTATCTCAAGGCGCAGGAGAAAGGTGCGCCCACGGCGAGCCCCGAGCGCATCATCAACGAGCTGGGCCTGCCGGTCGTCGTCAAGCCTACAGAGGATGGCTCTTCCGTCGGAATCAGCATCGTCAGAGACAGCAGCATGCTGCCCCAGGCCCTTGACGCCGCCTTTGCCGCCGGTTCAGACGTGCTGGTGGAGCAGTACCTGAACGGCGTGGAGATAACCGTGCCGGTTCTGGGCAGCACCCTGACCCAGGCACTGCCTGCCATTGAGATAGTCCCCAAGAACGAGTTCTACGACTACGAGAGCAAGTACGCGGACCAGGGCAGCGTGCATATCATTCCGGCGCGCATCAGCTCACTGGCCCTTGCCGAGGCCAACCGCGTAGCCCTGCTGGTACATGAGGCACTGGGCTGTTATGGTGTGAGCCGCACGGACATGATGATAGGACACGAGGATGAGGTGTGGGTCATCGAGACCAACACCATCCCCGGCATGACCGGTACCTCGCTGCTGCCCGACGCGGCACAGCACATCGGCATCAGCAACCAGACGCTGTACGAACTGTTCATCGGCTGGGCTCTGGACAGGGCAGAACAGGCATGAACAGAGCGCAGGAGAGGCACAGGCAGAGGTGAGCAGAGATGCATGACATAGCTATCATCGGCGGAGGACCGGCAGGGCTCAGTGCGGCCCTGACCGCGCGGGCGCGCAACAAGGACGTGCTCATCATCTCCAATCCCGCTGAGGAGAATCCTCTGGCCGCCTCCAAGCTGGTGGACAACTATCCCGGTATGCCCGGTGCCACGGGTCTCCATATTCTCACGACCATGCACGCCCAGGCGCACAAGGCCGGCGCGAAGTTCCTGCAGGCACGGGCCATCTCCGTTGTGCCGATGGCGTCAGGCGAGCCTGCTCAGACGAGCTTTTCCATCACCACAAGCAGCGACTATGTTGAGGCACGCTCGCTCATCCTTGCCTGCGGCGCGTCCAGCGGCGGCAAGCCCCTACCAGGAGAGCTGGAATATCTGGGCAGGGGAGTGAGCTACTGCGCTACCTGCGACGGCATGCTCTATCGCTCCTCCACCGTGCTGATAGCGGGGCTCAGCCATGAGGCAGCCGATGAAGCAGACTTTATGGCAGAGTTGGGGGCTACCGTGCACTATGTCGCGCGCGCGATGCCACCGGGCCTCGATGCCCGCATCCACCGGCACACCGGCAAAATCCTCTCCATTAAAGGCGATGCCCTGGGCGTAACGCACGCACGCATCGCGGAGCGCCCCGCCGACAGTCCTCGTGGCCCTGAGCTTGAAAAAAGGACTTCCGAAAGCCTGCGCGACGAGCCCAACGAGGTGGAGCTTGAGGTACACGGCGTGTTCATCCTCCGGCCCGGCATTGCTCCCACCTCCCTGCTGGCCTCGCTTGCCACAGAAGGCGGCTACCTCAAGACAGACGCTCAGATGCACACCAACGTAGAGGGAGTCTTTGCCGCCGGCGACTGCACGGGCAGGCCCCTGCAGATTGCCAAGGCCGTGGGCGAGGGACAGGTGGCCGTGCTTTCTGCGGTAGAATATCTCTCAGCGTAAACCGGACGGACACAACGCACCGCCTTTCCAGAAAACCAGACACAGGGCTGAGTCAGCCAGGACCTACCACGTTAGGACGCAGTATGAACACCAAGGAATCCTTCTACCTCACCACCCCTATCTACTATGTCAACGCCGCGCCGCATTTGGGCAATGCCTATTCCACCGTGGCCGCAGACGCGCTGGCGCGCTTCATGTGCAGCACCGGCAAGGATGCCTGGTTCCTCACCGGCCTTGATGAGCATGGCCAGAAGATTGCGCAGACCGCGGAGGCCGAAGGCAAGACGCCACAGGAGTGGGTGGACGAGGTGGCCCCTCAGTTCAAGGCTGCCTGGAAGGCGCTGGACATACGCTACGACGACTTCATTCGCACGACCGAAGCGCGACACATACGGGGCGTACAGAAGTTCTTTGAAGTGCTGCA
>JAIRZP010000167.1 GCA_031267175.1 Coriobacteriales bacterium
GGGGCAACTGTCCCACTTTGACAGAGGAGCCTGTTAAGCGAACACCCTGTGCACTGCCAAAGTGGGACAGTTGCCCCGTCCCCTTCTGTCCCACGGCCCTCCCTTACTCTTGTTTGCCTTAGTCCAATATCCACCCTGGCGAGGGGCCTTCAAGGACTTCCCAGCCGGATTCCAGGAATACGCGGGTTGCGGTGGCCAGAGACTGTCCGCGTCCGCCCTTCTCGGTGCGCTCTTTGGTGTCGCGGGGATTGGTGCCTACCTCGGCCCAGGCCAGATTGGCACCGGAGTGCGCGGTGAGGAGCGAGTGGCCGGAGCAGTTGAGCCGGGGTGCCAGGCCCGTAGCCAGGCGATAGACGGCCACGAACAGCGAGCCGGTGAACTCCGTAATCATGCCCAGGTCGTAGAGCATCGTGCCCGGCACGCCTATCCGGCGGCCCAGGCCGGCGGAGACGGCGTCCATGTCGATGCACATCCGGGTCTTTTCCGTGAGTTCTTCCGATGTGTGTTCCGGACCGACGGGCTCTACGCAGGTCGAGATGCTGAGGCCCGCGGCCTGGGCGTTTTTGATGGTAGCCAGGCGCGTCTCCACAGGTATGGTGGTCACCACGCCCTCTCCCATACGTACTGCGTGGTAGATGCCGTTAAAGCCGGCGGCATTGACCTGCTGGGCCTGCTCCAACGTCATGTCGCCGGTGTTGACGAGCAGCGGCATATCAGGACTGATGATCTCACGCACGGCCTGGCCCATCTCCAGGAGTTTAGCGAGGGAATAGGTGGCCGTGCTCAGCAGCAGGATGGCGTTGGCACCGTCTTCCTCATAGATCCGTGCGTATTCGAGCACATCCTCCAGTGGCATCTCCAGCTTGCCCTTGCGCACGCCGTTACAGACCGCAAACGAGCAGAACTGGCAGTTCTTGGGGCACGGTGAGCCGTTGAGGCCTATCTGGGCGTGCACCTCAGCCTTGCCATCAGCGGCTTCGCGCGTGAGCGCACGACCAGCCCAGCGGATGTGAAAGGCCTCCTCGGATTCAGGATTAACCTCGTAGAGCTTTTTGATGTCCTTGTCTGGCAGGCCCTTGCCCGCCATGCCCCGCTCCACTATCTCGTAGATCTCCTTCTGCTGTGTGTCCATGTTGCACTCCTCCATTCACTCGGGCATGTTGTCCTTTGACTCTTAGTAGACTACGTCTGCTAACAGATATTATAGTATATTGGACAGATGCTGCCAGAGCGCACCCCGTAAACTGCGGAGGGGGAGGCATCGACTCCCTGTTACGGCACCAGACGGAGGGTCGATGTTGTGCTCCCTGATAGAAGTGGCTCAGGTAGTAATAAGCGATAAGTACCAGAAACATGCAGGATATCGCTCCACAATACCATCCTACAAAAATCTTGTCTTGACTCGATTTATAGCTGAAGACTCTGGCTTCTTCAAATCTCGCCTCAGATTTTGCAGATTTTGCGCTGCTTGCAATCAAAGGTCAGTGTCATTTGCGAGCCCGATGTGTTACCCTGATTACCTTACAGCAATCGAAGGAGCAACTACACAATGTGACACTCTCCCGGTAGGCGACGGGACTCTGAAAGACTTGGTCTTACGGTGTCCGCGTCCGCTTTGGCGGCTGGGTTCGGTCTGAGCCCGGTCTAAAGACGCCTGTCCGCAAGCTTTGACTTAGGGCGTAGCGCAGGCGTGCAATGCTTTAATCAGTGCTTGGGAGAGCAGTATGCAGATAACCCTTACCCACATCACCTATACCTACGACGACGCGCCAGACCAGGCGCTCGTACCTGTTAGTGCCACCTTTGCGGAGGGATGGACGGGCCTTGTTGGCAGCAACGGTAGCGGCAAGACCACGCTGTTGAGGCTTCTCTGTGGCGAGCTGCAGCCAACCGGCGGACAGATGGCGCCGCGCCCGGCAGGCGTCTACTGCGCCCAGGAGACGGAGCGCAGCCCGGCAGGCATGGACGACTTTGCCGTGGACTTCAGCGGCGAGGCCCTGCGCGTTCGTCGTGTGCTCGGCGTTGCAGACGAGTGGCCCTGGCGCTACAATGAGCTCTCAGAAGGGGAGCGTAAGCGCCTGCAGGTGGCAGTAGCGCTCTGGCACAACCCGCTCGTGCTCGCCCTTGACGAACCCACAAACCATGTGGATGCCGCCTGTCGTGAGCGTCTGTTGGCGGCACTTGCCGCGTATCGCGGCGTTGGCCTGCTCGTGTCACACGACCGTGAACTGCTTGACACCCTCACCAGTCAGTGTCTGTTTCTCGGCAAGGGCCGGGCAACCATGCGCTCAGGGAACTACTCGCGGGGCCGTGAGCAGGAGGAGCAGGCACAAAACGCGCAGATACATGAGCGACGTGAGGCAAAGGCAGAGCTTGTGCGACTGCACCAGGTCAAGACAGAGCGTAGCCACGAGGCTGCCCGCGCCGACGCCCGCCGCTCCAAGCGTACCATCCCCAAGGGAGACCGCGACGCCAAGGCGCGTATCGACCTTGCCATCTATACGGGCCAGGATGGTAAGGCGGGCAGACGGTCGGTACAGATGGATGCCCGTCTTGCGGCAGCCGAGCAGCGTCTGGAGCAGGCACGGGTGGAGAAGCACTACGCCGCTGATGTCTGGCTTGATGCCGAGCCCTCGCATCGCCGCCTGCTCGTGGATATGGAAGAGGGTTGCCTGGCGTTTGGAACAGGGGAGCGGTTGTTGCTGCCCGTGGTACCCTGCCTGCGCATTCCCCACCTGTCCGTTGCGCCCACAGACCACGTTGCCCTGGCAGGCTCCAACGGAGCGGGCAAGTCCACGCTCATCGCCGCCCTGCTGCGGGAGCTAAATGCTGACCTGCGCCTGCTGTACGTGCCTCAGGAGTTGGGTGCCGGTGAGCGTCAGAAACAGCTGGCTGCACTCAAAGACCTCCCCGCCGCACGCCGCGGCAGGGCGCTTTCCATCGTCGCGCAGCTCAACTCCGACCCTGAGCGCGTCCTCGCTGGCTCCCAGGCCAGCCCCGGCGAGACGCGCAAGCTCATGCTGGCGCTCGGCATCCTCAACCACCCGCAGCTCATCATCATGGACGAGCCGACCAACCACCTCGACCTCATCACGACCGAGGCCCTGGAGACGATGCTCGCGACATGCCCCTGCGCCCTCGTGTTGGTTTCGCACGACGCTCGCTTCCTGGAGGCCACCACGTCCATCCGCTGGCAGATACGTCGGGTGCGTCCTGAGAGCTCTGAGGGTTCTTGCCTGTCGTCGTTGCTGGTGCATCGTTAGCACTTGAACCAATCTGTGACATCAACGATGGATTGTTGTCAAATTGTCACACAAGACTGTCAAGTACGAGCCTGAGCTCCTCTTTGACCTCACCATCTTCTTCGATGGCCTCGCGCTGTTTGAGAAGGGTGCGGATTTCTGTGATCTGATTTGCTTCCGCAGTCTGCGTTGCCTGGCCTGCCACCTCAGTTTGTTGTGCCTCTGCCGCCTGGCTCGTCTTCTGTGAATCGACGGTCTCCTGCACGCCGGCCAGCTCGCCGAGCGCCCACACCACGTGGGCACGAACCGTCGCGTCGGGATTATCCAGTTCCTCTGCGAGGTGGGGTAGATAGCGCAGGTCATGCGTGTTGCCGATGGCAACGGCCGCGTTGCGCTGGAAGAAGCGCGTATCGCGGATGTAGTTATACATGACCGGGCGCACGCAGCGCTCATTATAGCCCTCGGGCATGTGCAGGAGCTGTTCCAGCGTCAGTTCATGGGAGAGCAGGTCGAGGAGCGCATCGTGGGGACGGCTGGCATTGGCAGCGAGGATCTTCTGATTGCGTGGACAGGCTTCCTGGCAGGCATCGCAGCCGTGGATGCG
>JAIRZP010000172.1 GCA_031267175.1 Coriobacteriales bacterium
TTCCTCTTGGCGGAAACGAGCGGTCTCCTTCCGCTCTCAACCTGAACCTCTCTATTTTACACTGGAAAGCCAAAAACAAGAATAGCTTACGCGAAATATCTCTACGTGAAACGTTCCCGGTGTTATCTCGGCTGGTAATGACCGAGGGATCCGAACTGCATCAGACACGGTAAGGGCGGCTCAGACCATGAAGCGATCAAGCTCGTACACCTTGTGTGCGATACAAGGTTTCAGAGCAGTGCTTCAATCTGTGCAAGGCTTGTTACACGTAGCCCGTCGTAATCTGCGTGTTGCTGCTTCCTATCCAACAATACGGGTGTTATGCCTACGGCGGAAGCACCCTCGACATCCGCAGAGAGATGATCGCCCACGTGCAGGGTCTCCTGAGCGCCAATGCCCAGCCTGTCTAAGGCCAGCCGGAATATCTCGGGCATCGGCTTATGCAGCCGCACGACCGCGCTGGCAATCACTGCCTCAAAATAGGGGGACATGCCCAGCCCCTCGATTATGGGTGCCAGTGTGGAGTCCCAGTTGGAGATGAGTGCCATGCGTATGCCACGTGCCTGCAGCGCATCCAGCAGGGGAAGCACGTCATCATAGGGCACCCAGGCCCCCGGCGAGAAGTAATACTGATAGACGGCCTCGGCCAGCTCCCTCTGGAGCCGGTGAGGAATGCTGAGACGGGAGGCCAGGAACTCATACATTTCAATCCAGATGGCCTTGGCGCGCACATCATCGCTCCAAAAGGAATCATCCTGTTCGTAGAGTTGCTCGTAGAGCTCATACATCAGGGGCACCTGGCGGCCAACATCACGGGGGTCAATCGTTATGCCCAGCCGCTCAGCTATGAGGGTAAAGGTAGTACCTTCATCCTCAGCAGGAGTGAGGAGCGTGGCTCCCACGTCAAAGAAAACGGCTTGTATCAAACTCAAGATTCTCCGATTGTCCGCAATAGTCAATAGCGCGGGTTCAAATCCCTCCGGGATACTCTTGGGAACAATTTTATGGTGGCGGCGGAGGGATTTGCGCGTCTTGCTTCGCAATCCGCACCCTGCTCACTCGCTTCGCTCGTTCGCGAGCTCGGGCTAAAACGTGCCACGGGCACGTTTCCTAACGCCCTCGCCCCTCGCGGGTTCAAATCCCTCCGGGATACTCTTGGGAACAATTTTTTGGTGTCGGCGGAGGGATTTGAACCCTCACGTCCATTCGGACACTAGCCCCTCAAGCTAGCGCGTCTGCCGTTCCGCCACGCCGACAACTGGTGGCACATGCTGCAAAATGCTGACAAGAAAAAAGCTAACTGGAAACGATGGCACCCTGCGGGTAGATGAGCACCAACACGAGGATGGAGACCAGAAAGACGACAGCGGAGATAATGGTTATCCTGTCCAGGTTCTTCTCAATGATGCTCGTGCCGGAGATATTGGAATACACCTGGCCTGCGATGATGTCGGAAAGACCCGTGCCCTTGGACGAGTGAAACAGAATCGAGAGCGTCATGACCAGGGCCGACAAGAACCAGACCACCAATACTATTATGAGTAGAACCATCACAAGAAACTCCTCTGTCTTGTATACGCAGCCACCCATGATACCGCATTTGAGAGGGTTTGGGAACGAGAAAATCCCTCTCGAGGTAGCTACGTGTTTGTCAAGCATGCCAACAGCATGACCAGGACCCTGCTGCCAGGATCCCGGCCCGTATTCTCAATGGTGCGCGATGCTGGATTTGAACCAGCGACCCCTACCGTGTCAAGGTAGTGCTCTCCCCCTGAGCTAATCGCGCAAACGCTCAGATAGTGTAACAGACTTCTCCGTTCTGGAAAAGGGACGCGGCGCGAGATTCAACCAGATTCAACCACATTACGCCGGACAGTGTTCTTCACTGGCATCACGGGCGCCCCGCAGTGGGAGTTACCTCTATGACAGGACCTCGCAGGCGCAGGCTGAGGCTGCCGCTCAAAAGTCGCAGCAGTTCTGCCCCTACGAGCTTATAGCGCCAGCCGGTGAGAATCCGGAGCCCCTCGCGCTCGCCGGCGGCCAGGCGAACCAATTCGTCTTTGTTGACAAGCATGGAGGGTGTCACCCGGTTATCGCGCGAGCGTTGATTGACCACGGCACGCAGCAGGTCGTTGGCGGCAGCGTTGGCGGCGTTGCGAAACACGGGATGTTTGCGCCGGGGAAGTTCCTCGGGGCTCAACTCCAGACCGCGTTTGACAGCGGCAAGTATCTCCCGGCTCCAGTGCTGGCCCAGCTGATTCTCCGCCCCTCGCAGATGGAAGAGCTCTTCTGTGCTCTTTGGCGAGACGCGGGCAATCTCAAGGAGCAGCTCGTCGGCAACGACCCATTTACGCGGCAGATTCCGGTTCATGGCAAGCAGGTCCCGGGTAGTCGCAACCTCCTTGAGCACCCCTAACTGCGTAGGGTTGAGCGAGGAAGCATGCTTGACCTTTCGCCAGGCCTGCTCGGGGTGGACGGTATAGCTGTCCTCATCGGCCAGCGCCGCAAAGTCCTCCTCAAGCCACTGCAGGCGCCCCAACTCCTCAAGCTGGCTGTGCATCCTGGTATAGATGCGTGGGAGGTACCGTACGTCATCGAGCGCGTACCGTATCTGAGAGCCGGTGAGGGGCCGGGAGTCCCAGTTGCTGAAGGAATCGCCCTTGGTGAGCCGGACTCCGGCAAACTCTCGTACGAGATTACGCAGCGAGGATTGCTGGGGCATGCCGAGAAGCTCCGCGGCAATCTGGGTATCAAAGAGCGGCTCAGGCACCAGGGAGAGCGTATGATAGATTATCTCCAGGTCCTGTTCACCGGCATGAAAGACCTTGACGATATGCTCGGCCGCGAACAGCTCCCTGAGAGGGGAGAGGTCGGTAAGCGCCAGGGGGTCAACAATCGCCGAGCGCTCCGGCGTTGCGAGCTGCAAGAGGCAGAGTTGGGGAAAGAAGCTACGCTCGCGGATGAACTCGGTATCAACAGCGAGCACCGATGCTGTGCTGGCTTCTCGTACGAAACTCAGCAGCTTTCTGGTGG
The DNA here is from genome assembly GCA_031267175.1 of Coriobacteriales bacterium. Taxonomy (GTDB): domain Bacteria; phylum Actinomycetota; class Coriobacteriia; order Coriobacteriales; family UBA8131; genus WQXH01. The sequence goes on from JAIRZP010000172.1 coordinate 3,034, forward strand.
TATCAAGATAGTCTCGGCTGGTCTCAGGCAATAGTACGCTCCTTGCTATTCAGCAGCTCGTCCAGCAGCTTGCCTGGCGGTCTGCAAAAGGCAGATTGGGGATATGCTGCCTATAAGGATACCATGAGTGCATCCTGGATGCGGCCGTGTGTGCATTTCTGAACAAACGCGCGCACGCCCCGACGGCCCTCGTTTTGCTTCAGGCGTTGGCAAATCGGGCCACTTGATGGATAATATAAGCTACCGCACTGTCCCAGAAGATCAGAGGGAGAATCCATGAGCAATCAATACAAGGCCACCGACATGCTGAGCGTCGAAGAGGCCCTGGACCAGATCCTTGCGTTCACCCGTGTGCTGGACGCTGAACCGGTGGGCCTGGTGGAGGCATCCGGCCGGGTTCTGGCGGAGGATGTCACGAGCGACATTGACATAGCTCCCTTTGATAACTCCGGCATGGACGGCTTTGCGGTGCGGGCGGCCAACACGGCCACGGCGAGCCCCGAAACCCCTGTGCGGCTCGCCATCGCCGGTGCCATCGGTGCCGGAGAGGTGTTTGACGGCGTTATCGAGGACGGCTCAGCGCTCCGCATCATGACGGGCGCGCCCCTGCCCACAGGGGCGGACACCGTCGTCAAGATAGAAGACGTAAGCGTAGGGGGGGAGGGCCCTCTGGCACCCGGCGGAACAGAGGTGTATATCACCAAGCCCCTCATCCAGGGCAAGAATGTCCGTCTCCACGGCGAGGAGGCACGCGCGGGAGAAGTGCTTCTCACGGCGGGAACGCTCCTGAACCCGGCCGGCGTGGGCCTTCTTGCCGCCACGGGCAACACCCGAGCCCAGGTGTATCGGCGTCCTCGGGTTGCCCTGCTCGCCTCCGGCGATGAACTGGTAGACCCTTCCCAAAAGCCCGGACCCGGACAGATACGGAACTCCAACAGCTTTGCCCTGGCTGCTGCCGTGCGAGCGGCGGGCGGGGAAGTGGGCACGAGCGGCATAGTCCGTGACGACGCTCTGGAGCTTCGCGCTGCCATTGCCCGTGCCGCGGCCAGCCACGACCTGGTGTTGATAAGCGGCGGCGCGGCCGAGGGTGACTATGACTACACCTACCGGTGCATCAAGGAGCTCGGCGAGGTGTTCTTCACCCGGGTCAATATGCGTCCCGGCAAGGCCCAGACCCTCGGCATCATCGATGGCACAATGGTCTTCGGCCTGGCCGGCAACCCCACCGCGGCGATGGTAGGCTTTGAGGTACTCCTGCGGCCCGCGCTCCGCCGTATGCAGGGCCATACCGCACTCAAACGGCCGGTCACCCGTGCCCGCCTTACCGTGGATGTTGCCAAGCCGGATAGCCGGCGCTTCTACGTGCGGGCGCGTATGCAGCATGACAGGGCCAAGGGCGAGTATTCGGTCACTCCCGAGAAAAACCAGAGCTCGGCCCTGCTCGGTGCCCTCCAACAGGCAAACTGCCTCATCGTGCTGCCAGAAGGGCTGATAGGCAACACCCAGGGAGAGGTGGTTGCCTGCCTCAGGCTGGACGTAGACGAAGGTGTTGTTATCTGATGGCATTTGACCAACATGGCCGCACGATAGACTATCTGCGCATATCGGTGACGGACCGCTGCAATCTGCGCTGCCGCTACTGCATGCCCGAAGAAGGCGTGAGCTGGAAGTCACACGACTCCATGCTGAGCCTTGAGGAGATTGCCGAGTTCGTACGCATTGCCGCGGGTGAGGGCTTCAAACGTATCCGGCTGACCGGGGGAGAACCGCTCGTGCGCCTGGGCATAGCCGACCTCGTAGCGGCCCTCGACGCAATGCCGGGCATAGAGTCCGTGGCCATGACCACCAATGGAATTCTCCTGCCCAAGATGGCCGAGCAGCTCAAGGCCGCAGGGCTCAGCCGTGTCAATATCTCCCTCGACACGCTCGACGCTGAGCAATTCAGCTATATCACGCGCTGGGGCAACATAGAAGACGCGTTCGCGGGCATTGATGCTGCGCTGGCAGCGGGATTTAAGCCGGTCAAGATCAATGCCGTGGTGGTGAGG
>JAIRZP010000198.1 GCA_031267175.1 Coriobacteriales bacterium
GATGAGGCTGCTGTCGCGGATGACGTTGATGAGGCTGAACGAGCCGGCACCGTGCTGGCGGGTTCCCGCGATATCTCCTTCGCTCCGCAGGGCCAGGTCCGCCTCGGCGAGACGCAGGCCGTTGGAGTTCTTCTGGAGCAGCGCAAGCCGCGTTCGCGCGCCCTGACCGGGGTTATGGGAGATGAGAAAGAACTGGGCATCCCGCGAGCCACGGCCAACGCGCCCGCGTAGCTGATGGAGCTGCGCCAGGCCGAACCGGTCGGCATCGAGGACGAGCATGACGGTGGCGTTGGGCACGTCAACACCCACCTCTATGACGGTGGTGGAGACGAGGATGTCTACCCTCCCCTCCCGGAACTCGGCCATGATACGCTGCTTGTCCTCGCTCTTGACGCGTGAGGTGAGGAGTTCGATGCGATGCTCGGGAAAGACCTGTGTGCGCAGGTGCTCCACCTCGGCCTCAGCGGCGGCGATAGAGGGCTCGTCAGAGAAGCCCTCCCAGTCGTCGAGGTACTGGCCGTCCTCTCCGTCCGCCGGCTCCGGAGCGGAGATGAGCGGACAGACGATGTAGGCCTGCTCGCGTCTCGCCAGTGCCGCACGCACGGCCTCATAGGCCTTATAGGCCACCGAACTGCCGAGGCTTACCGTGGTGGTTTTGGCCGCCTGCGGTCGGCTGTCAAGGTAGCTCGCCTTGATGCTGCCGTAGCGTACGAGTGCGAGCGAACGCGGTATGGGCGTGGCGGTCATGCTGAGAAAGTCCGCCGCGGGGCTCTTGGCGATGAGGCTGTTGCGCTGTTCCACGCCAAAGCGGTGCTGCTCGTCGATGACGATGAGCGACAGCTGCTTGAAGACCACGTCCGGCTCCAGAAGCGCGTGGGTGCCAAAGACCAGCTGCAGGCTGCCCGCAGAGATGTCCTCATACACCTCCTGGCGCGCGCCGGTGCTGAGGGCCGAGGTGAGAAGTGCCCAGGTGATGCCCAGCGCGTCAAGCAGCGGACCGAGCTGGGTGGCATACTGGTTGGCGAGCACCTCGGTGGGTGCCATCATGGCTGCCTGCCAGCCGCTCTCCGCGGATCGCACGAGGGCGTGGAGGGCAACGACCGTCTTGCCCGAGCCTACGTCGCCGAGGAGGAGCCGGTTCATGCGCAGGGGGGCCTCAAGGTCGCTCGCAATCTCGGCTATGGCACGCTGCTGCGAGTCGGTCAGAGTAAAGGGAAGGCCGGCGTCGAGCGCCTCGGTCAGGCTCCCCTCCTTCCGGTGTGTAAAGCCCGAGAAACCCCGCATGAGCCGCTTCTGATCATAGGCCGAACGCAGCTGCGTCCAAAAGACCTGCTCGTAAGCGCAGCGCCGGTGTGCTGAGGCCAGCTCATCGTTGTTCGGCGGCGTGTGCACATTCCGCCAGGCCACCTGCCTGCTCACGAGCCCGCGGCGTATCCGTAGCTCGGGCGGCAGAGGATCCAGGGGCTCTGGTACCAGCTTCTGTGCTTCGAGCACGAGGCGCTTAAGCCAGTTTGAACTCACCTTGCCATTGGCGCGATACACGGGCACGATGCCCACCGGGGCCGGGCCCTGCTCCACCTGCAAAAGCTGCTGGTCGCCCTCCGGTGCGTCTGCTGCGGCCGGTTCGGGAGCCACGAGCGTATACAGAGGGGAAGCCATGCTCAAAAACCCGTTATAGTGCTCCGTCTTGCCCAGAAGCAGGATGCTTTTTCCTACGGTGAGGGTGTCAGCCAGCCACTTCTGATTGAACCAGACCGCCTTGAGCATGCCGCTGCTGTCGGTTATCGTTGCCTCGTAAAGAGAGCCGCCCTTTGCCGTCCTGCGGCTCCGCGCCTCGTGGATCCTGCCCAGTATGGCGTTCTTCTCCCCCAGGGGCAGGTCGATGATCCTCATGACGTGGGAGAAGTCGTCGTAGCGGAAGGGATAGTGCTCGAGCAGGTCGCGGATGGTGAAGATGCCCAGTTCCTGCAGACCCTCCAAACGCTTGCCATGGGCAAAGCGGACGCGCGCTACCTCGGCGTCCAGAAGGTGAGTCTGCTCGTCGCGCGTGTGCATGGCGCTCTGCCACCACGGCTATTCCGCAGCCAGTATCAGGGGATACAGCGGCTGGTCTCCGCGCTGGCAATCGGCCTCGAGCTCGGGCCACTCCTCCTCAATGCGCTCACAGAGTGTCTGGAGCCGTGTGTCGTCAAAGTCCACGCCGGCAAGCAGGGTGAGCACGTCGGCGTCGGCGGCTATGAGCGGGAGCAGCCTCAGGGCGACCTCCTCCACCTCGCTGCCCACAACCTTGATGCCCTCGGCGGTGATACCGATGATGTCTCCGGCAACGATGGGGCTTCCGTCGGCCGCCCGGGCCTCCTTGATGGCCGTGGTTATCTCGGCGACCTTCACACTGGAAATTGCCTCGGTCATCGCCCGGACATTCTCGTCGAGGCTCATATGCTCATCGGCTACGAACAGGGCCGAGAAACTCTGCGGCACACTCGTCGTAGGCACGACGCGGGCCGGCTTGTCGGCGTTGTCCACGGCGGCGTTTGCGGCCATGATGATGTTCTTGTTGTTGGGGAAGATGATTATCTCTTTGGCGTTGACCGCGTTGATGGCGTCAACGAAGTCCCTGGTGGAGGGATTCATGGTCTGACCGCCGTGTACGACAACATCCACATGCTGCGACTCCAGGATACGTGCCGTGCCGGGCCCGGAGGCCACGGCTATGAAGCCGAGCTCCTTGGGTTCTGCGTCTGTCTGGGCTTGTGCCACGCTGCCGTGACCGCTGCCGCCAACGACCTCTGCCGCACTGCCCGCCAGCGCATCGGCACGCTCGCCGCTCTGCAATCGCATGTTGTGGATATGCACCTCAGAGACCTGGCCGCGCTCGGTCATATAGCTAAGGACGGTACCCGGCTCATTCGTATGTACATGTACCTTGTAGTCGGGGCTCGCGCCTACCAGCAGCTCGCAGTCGCCCATGGTCTCCAGAAAGTCGAGCGTGCCTTCTTCATCGAGGCCGTCGGCGTTGAGGAGAAACTCCGTACAGTAGAGAAAGTCGCTGTCCTCCCAGTCATTGAGCTGTTCTATGGCTACGAGCGGCTCCGGACGGGAGAGGCTGGCCGTGGTGGGGATAGAAGGGCCTTCTCCGCTGAGAGCGGCAACGAAGCCTTCGAGCAGAATGGCAAGCCCAAAGCCGCCGGCGTCCACGACGCCGTTCTCCTTCAACACAGGCAGGAGTTCGGGCGTGCGGCGTACCGAGGCCATGGCCTCGGCTGCAATAACCTTGAGGCAGTCGAGCCCGTCCCTCCCCTCCTCAGCGGCAAGGACTGCGGCCCCGGCGGCATCCTGCAAGACGGTGAGGATGGTACCCTGCACCGGTTTGCGCACGGCGTTGAAGGCCACCTCCACGCTGCGATTGGCTG
>JAIRZP010000014.1 GCA_031267175.1 Coriobacteriales bacterium
GCTTGCTGGAACGGAGGCGGAGGCGGGGCTTGCTGGAACGGAGGCGGAGGCGGGGTTTGTTGAGGCTGGAACTGAACTTGCTGAGGCTGGCCCTGCGGAGGCGGAGGCGGAGTCTGAAGTGTATGCGGTTGGGGCTGTGTGGGACTGCCTGTCATGATCAGACATCCTCCTGTGCAATACGGGCAAGCTCGGCGGCTCGATTGCGAAGCTGCTCGGCTACCGCCGTTTCCAGGCCGGGAATCTCATGCTTGCCAGCCGCCGTTGACACCGTAACGCTCGCCAGACCAAACGCGCGCAGCACGGGGCCCTGCCGGGTGTCGGTATTCTGGACGCGGATAAAGGGGATGATAAAACGCTTGCGCCACAGGATGCCGCGCGCGATGTCAAGATAGTCCTGAGTGAGTTCATAGCGCCACCGTCTGAACCGGATAGGAGGCAGAATGGCGAGGAAGACAATGAGCGCAACCACATAGCACGCGACGCAGGCCGCGGACACCAGGAGCGCCCACTGCTCACCCTCCACGGCAAAGTAAATAAAAAAGGGAGCAGAGCAGATGAGGAATACCAGCGTCACACTTATCGCGTCGCTGATTCGCCAGACCCAGGTAATCTTGGGGTTGAGTTGGTGTGCGGGCAGTTCGTTCATGGGGCCTCGTCGTTTCTCTCACGCGTATCTGCTGCTTGCTTCTGTTGCTGTTCAGCCCCACCTGTCACCTCTGACAGTCTCATTTTTTGCCGTTCCTCTTATTTCAAGGACTGGATTGCCGCGCTCGCCTCGCTCGCTCGCAATGACAAAGGGGGGTATCTGTTGCTTGCCTCAGCTTAGCGATGTTTCCTGAGTAATGCAATCGGCTGTCTGATATAATTGGCTCAACTACCTTGTCTTGCAGTCTTACAACTTTGGTACTAAAAGCAGAGAATCAGGAGAAGCCATGACCCAGAAACAGAAGCGCGCCATCACTATTCAGGATATAAGCTGTGTGGGAAGATGCTCCCTTACCGTAGCGTTGCCCATACTGTCGGCAGCGGGTATCGAGACCGTGATCCTCCCCACTGCCATTCTCTCCACCCATACCGGCGGTTTTACGGGCTACACCTTTCGCGACCTCACCGAGGATATCGACTCTGTCTGCGCTCACTGGCAGGAGTTGGGCATCAGGACCGACGCGCTGTATACCGGCTATCTGGGGAGCCGGGAACAGCAGCTGCAGATTGCGCGGATCTTCGATGATTTTGGCGAGGGCGACCCCCTCATCCTGGTAGATCCGGCCATGGCCGATGAGGGCAGGCTCTACCCGGCCTTTGACACGGCCTTTGCCCGGGGCATGCGGGGTCTTGTGGCCAAAGCCACGCTCACGGTGCCCAATATCACCGAGGCGAGCTTTTTGCTTGACAAGGAGTATCCGGGCGAGGACTATGACCGGGCCTGGATAGAGCAGACGCTCCGTGAGTTGGCGGCGCTGGGCCCCGCGCAGGTGGTGCTCACCGGCGTGTCCTTTGAAGCGGGCAAGCTCGGTGCCGCGGCCTACGACCGCATCAGCGACAAAACTGGGTATTACTTTACCGAGCGCATTCCCGGCTACTATCATGGCACCGGCGACATCTATTCCAGCGCCCTGCTCGCCGCCCTCCTCAATGGCAAGGAGCTGTTTGAGGCCATAGGCGTGGCCTGCGAGTTTACCGTGGGAGCCATCCGCCGCACTGCGGCCACGGGCAACGAGCCGCGCTATGGCGTAGACTTTGAGCACGAAATCGGCCATTTGCTCAGTATGCTGGGTATTGCCTAGACACGCGCTTGCAGCGTATCTCTGTGAGCGCCAATCTCTTCCGGCTTGCCGAGGCATATCCGCGCGCGAGTAGCTTATACTTAGAGGCACTGCACGGGACAAAGCTTAAGGAAAGAGAGATCATGGCAGAATTACAACAGGGAAGATACATCTGGAAGAATGGTGAGTTTGTGGCCTGGCAGGATGCCACCACGCATATCCTCACCCATGCCCTGCATTATGGGACCGCCGTGTTTGAGGGCATGCGCTGCTACAAGACCGACGAGGGCTCCATCGTATTCAGGCTCATTGCGCATATGGAGCGCCTGGAGCAGAGTGCCTCCTTTATCATGATGGATCTGCCCTATACCACCTCTGAGTTAGTGGAGGCCACGGCAGAACTCATCCGCCAAAACGAGCTGGAGAGCTGCTACGTGCGCCCCATTGCGTACCGCGGCTACGGCTCCATGGGCGTTAATCCGCGTCCCGCACCCATAGATGTGGCCATTGCCGTGTGGCCCTGGGATGCCTACCTGGGTGCCGAGGCCATGGAGAATGGTCTGAACGCCGGTATCTCCTCGTGGCGGCAACGCTCCATCAATGCGACTCCGGGGGCCATCAAGTCCTCGGCCTCGTACCTCAACAGTGGCCTGGCCCATATGGAGGCGCTTGACCACGGCTACGGAGAAGCCATCCTGCTCAACGAGAGCGGCCACGTGGCCGAGGGCAGCGGTGAGAACATCTTCGTCGTCAAAAATGGCGCGCTTAAAACGCCACCGCTTTCGGACGGGGTACTTGCGGGCATCACGCGCGATTCCATCATCCAACTGGCTCGCTATTTTGAGCTGGAGGTGAGTGAGATATCGCTCGCACGCACCGATCTCTACGGCGCGGACGAGGTGTTTTTTACCGGATCGGCCGCCGAGGTCACGCCCATTGCGAGCATAGACAACCGCACGATAGGCAACGGCAAGCGCGGCCACATAACCGAGAAGCTCCAGACCGCGTTCTTTGACGTGGTTGCCGGGAGAATCACCGAGTTTGAGCCCTGGCTGTATAGCGTCTAGCACCGCGAGAATCCCCGTATGCCTCAGAAGAACACAGCTCACCTGCCACACGTCGCTAGCTACGACACCACGCTACGCGACGGGGCGCAGCGCAAAGGCGTAAGCCTGAGCCTGGAGGACAAGCTGCACATTGCCGAGGCGCTTGACGAGCTGGGCATTGACTATATCGAGGGAGGCTTTTTGGGCTCTAACCCCAAAGATGCCGCCTTCTTTGACGCCTACGCACGCGGAGAGCTGGACTTGCAGCACGCACAGCTGGCGGCCTTTGGCCTGCCGGTGAGAAGGGATACCGCGCCCGAGGATGACCCGGCACTCAGGGAGCTTGCGCTCTGTGCCGCTCCCGTCATCACCCTCGTAGGCAAGGCTTCCAAAAAGCAGGTTGAGCAGGTGCTGCAGGCGTCGGGAGCAGAAAACCTCCGCATGATACAGGAGTCTGTCCGCTACCTTAAGGCGCAGGGCAAACGCGTATTCTTTGACGCTGAGCACTACTTTGACGGCTACCGCGAGGATGCGGGCTATGCGCTTGAAGTGCTGGCTGGCGCGCGCGCGGCAGGGGCTGAATACCTGGTGCTGGCCGACACCAACGGCGGAACGCTTCCGTACGAGATAGCGACTATAACGCGGGAGACGGCTGAGGTTCTGGATGCTGGCGATGGGGCGGGGCGTGCTGCTGCGTGCGGTGCCACGTACGTTGCTGTACCTGAAATTACCTGCGATACTGCGCCCGATATTGCGCGCGAGACTGTGGCTGAGACTGTGGCTGAGACTTCATATGAAACTCAGCCAAAGGCGGTGCCCCTGGGCATCCACGCGCATGATGACAGCGGCTGTGCCGTTGCCAATACGCTCGAGGCCGTGCTCGCCGGGGCAGAGATGGTGCAGGGCACGATAAACGGCTACGGCGAGCGCGTCGGCAACGCCAACCTCCTCACCGTTATCGCAGACCTGGAACTCAAGCTCGGCAGAACAATCATCGGGCCCGAGCGGCTTGGTCTGCTCACCCCGGTCTCCCGCTTTGTGGCCGACACCATGAATGTGGCGCGCGACGACTATGCTCCCTATGTGGGCGAGAACGCCTTTACCCACAAGGGCGGCATGCACGTGAGCGCCGAGGCGCGCCTGCAGGACGCGTATCAGCACGTGGATCCTGCCAGCGTGGGCAACTTCTCGCATATCGTCATGAGCGAGTTGGCCGGGCGGGCCGCGCTTGAGGCCAAGGCCAAGGGGCTCGACCTCGACTTGAGCACGCTCACGCAGGAAGGGCGCCTGGCCCTTCTCGAACGTATCAAGCAGCGCGAGGCCCAGGGCTACTCCTATGAGGCCGCCGACGCGTCGCTGGCCCTGCTTATCAAGGGCGAGCTGGGATGCAGGCCCCAGTACTTCCGGCTCGAATCGTTTCGTGTCATCACCGACAGGCACGCGGGCGGAGGCGAGGCCTGCGAGGCAACCATCAAGATTCACGTGGGCGAGGAACGCTTTATCGCCACGGCCGAAGGCAACGGCCCGGTCAACGCCCTGGACAGGGCGCTCCGCGCGGCTATCACGCGCTTCTATCCGCAGATAGAGCAGCTCGAACTCCACGACTTCAAGGTGCGTGTGCTCGACGGATCCACCGGTACCGGTGCCGTAACGCGGGTCTTTATCGAGACCTCTAACGGCAGCGAGCACTGGGGAACCGTCGGCGTTAACGAGAACATTATCGAGGCTTCGTGGGATGCCCTCGTGGATGCTATCACCTACGGCCTGATGAAGGGTGTGTGCTCATGAGCGATAAGAAGAGAGTGAGGCCGGCCACAGAGCTGGAACTGGATCGCCTGTACCAGGCCTTTGCCGGGCTTGACTCAGCGGCGGATGCCCAGGCGCTTCTCCAGGACATGTGTACCATCCGTGAGGTTGAGGAGATGTCTCAACGTTTGGAAGTGGCCCGGCTGCTCAGCAAGAGTGAGCCCTATACCTCCA
>JAIRZP010000019.1 GCA_031267175.1 Coriobacteriales bacterium
ATTCCCAGAGCCATCCCCCTCACCATCCAGCAAGCTGACGCTTAACACGCTCCGCGTCTGACGGCACGGGGACTGCCTCCCTGCCGCGTTTAATCACGGTCTCATGGCCTTTGCCCAGGATGAGCACGACGCTGCCCGCGGGTGCCTCTCTGATGGCCTGGGCTATTGCAACGTCGCGGTCTTCGATGATGTCATGGGCAACACCGGCCGCCGCTACGACCTCGGCAATCTGCTGGTTTATTTGTGCCTGGGGTTCCTCACCGGGATCATCCTCGGTAATATAGATTCTCTTCGCGTAGGCCACCGCTACCGCAGGCAGGTCCAGCCTTCTTTCTGAGCCCTTGCTGCCGGTGGCACCAAAGACGCAGACGATCGGCCGCCCAGGGTATTCGCTTGCTACCGTAGAGAAGATGGCTTCAAAGCTCATCTTGTTATGAGCATAGTCCACGATGATGAGCTTGTCATCCGGCCCTGTTATCAGTTGCATCCGGCCACTCACCTCGCAGGTGGCCAGGCCGCGCTGCATGTGGGCTACGGGAACCCCCAGGGCAAGCGCGGCTGTAAGGGCAGCCAGGGCGTTTCCAACGTTAAACTGTCCGGCCATAGGCAGGGTAAACCGCTCCTGCCAGTCTTGCGTGCACGCCACAAAGCTCAGGCCACTCACCGTTGACTCCAACTCGGAGGCAAGTAGCGTTGCCGTCTGTGTACCATCCTCAGTAATCCCAAAGGTGAGCACCTGCTCGCTTTCCCCGGCTGCCTTGAGGACACGATTCAGCTCATCACTATCCAGATTGACGACCGCCGTGTTGGCCTGCTTGAACAGCTCCAGCTTGGAGGCGAGGTAGTCCTCGTGACTGGCGTGCTCAACAGGGCTGATATGATCCTCACCGATATTCAGGAATCCGGCAACCGCAAACCGCAGGTTGCGCGTACGGTCGTATTTGAGCGCCTGGCTGGACACCTCCATCACCAGGTACTCTATCGCGCTGTCCACGGCGTTCCTGAAGTGGACGTACAGCTCCAAAACGTCCTCGGTGGTCAGCAGGGAGCGTGTGCGTGCCACGCCGTCGTAGTTCTCTATGCTCGAGAGCCAGGCGCTTTCTGACTTGCCCTGCTCACGCAACCAGCTATCGAGTATGGCGCGCAGCATATACGTGGTAGTGGTCTTGCCCTTGGTGCCGGTAAAGCCGACGAGCGTGAGCTGGTCAAGCAATCCTCGATACCACAGTGCTGCCAGGTCTGCGATGGCCGGCAGCATCTGCTTGACAAGCAACACCGGTATTGGCTGTACGCCAACGCTTCTGAGATACTCGGAATAACTTCGCTCGCTCACGTAGGCAAGGGCACCGGCACCCACGGCCTCCGCAAGATACTCTGGCTTGAAATGCGCTCCCTTGCAGAAGAAGAGCGCGCCAGACTCTACCGTACGGGAATCATAAGAGAGTTGTGTAACTAACCCTTCATGCCCTTCAAACGCGGCAACAAGATTGCCCTGTTCAAGGAGCAGGTTTGCGCAATCGGCGAGCGTGGTTGTTTGGGGTGTCCAGACCATTTGTTACAATAGTAGCTGTTTTGCAGAGAACGCACCCTCGTCGCGCCTGAAACGCGTCCTATACGGAGAGGACCCCATGGTACCCAAACAACAGCAGAGCTTTGACGCCGCGGCCTTCTACCTTGGGCAGAAGCATTTTTTGCAGTCAGCGGCCTGGGACAGCTTTCAGCAGGCCTGCGGCAACGAAATTATCGAGAGACAGGGGAGCGCTCTCGACGGAGGCACCTGGGAGTATCTCGCCATAGTGGAGAAGGGCAGGTTCTCCTCGCGCCTGTACTGCCCCTACGGGCCGGTCTTTTCTTCGCACGCCGCGCTCGCGGAGGCCCTTGCCTCCCTTGAGGCGGAGGCACGAAGCAACGCTTTGGAGTTTGTGCGTGTGGAACCGCGCGGGAACCTCACCGCCCAGGAGTTACCGGCGCTGGGGCTCAAACCTGCCGCTCACAACGTGCAGCCCCCGGATACGGCGATATTGGACGTACGGGCCGGCGAGGTGAGCGAGGAATTCATCCTCAAGCGGGCCTCGACAACGCGCCGCCAGCTCTATCGCTACAGCCTGCGCGACGGTGTGGAGTACAGGACCTCGTATGATCCCGCCGACATGCGCCACTTCCTCGACATGCTGCACATCGTTGCCGAGCGTACCGGCATAGCTCCCCATGACGACGCCTACTTTACCACCATGAGCGAGGTGCTGTTTCCGCAAAAGGCAGCGGGCCTGCTGCTGTCCGTGCTGGAGGGTACGCCAATAGCATCCCTCATCTTTTATACCGACGGCACAACGCTCGGCTATGCCCACGCCGCCAGTGTGGAGGGCTACCGCAAGCTCAGTCCTCCCAGTGGGCTGCTCATGCATGCGCAGTTCTTTGCCCGGGAGAGCGGGCATACCCTGCTCGATACCTATGGCGTCGCGCCCGAGGGTGCCAACAAAGGGCACCCCTGGGCCGGGTTCTCGCAATTCAAGGAGAGTTTCGGCGGCGTACGCGTGCACTATCCCGGCACCTGGGAGCTGCCAGTACGCAAACTGCGCTACACAATCTATAACGCCGTGGGAAGGGTGCTGGAGAAGTAGCGCCCCTCGCTATGCCATGGCAAAGGCACTGGGAAAGCATGATCGGAGCTATGCTTCCTCAGGTTTTTCTTCCGGCTTAACAAGCGTGCGTGTGCTCATGTTTGATGCTACCGGGGTGTATTCCGGCAGCATGCTGAGGCTGTCGCGCGGGCAGACGCGTACGCAGGTCATGCACTGCACGCAACTGAAGGGGTTGATGGTCCAGGTGCGGGCCTCCTTGTCCACCGCAAGAGCCGTTGCCGGGCATTTTCTCACACAGATGCTGCAGAGGATGCAGGCCTCGATGTTGTTATCAACATGCCCTCGGGTCTGGCTGGTGTAGACCTGTGGCTCGACCGGATACAGCTTCGTCGCCGGCCTGCTCAGCAGGTTCTTGAGTGCCATGCCTGTTATCTGAATGCCCATCAGCGCTCCGTACAGCTCACGCAGGGGTCAATGGTGAGGATGTTCATGGGCACATCCGCCAGGTCGCATCCCTGCATGGTATAGACCATGCCGGCCAGGTTATCTGAGCTGGGAGTGCGGATGCGAAAGCGCTCCAGGTACTTGGTGCCGTTGCCCTTGGCATAGTAAAAGCACTCGCCGCGTGGCTGCTCCAGCCGCGATACCGCACGGGAACCTGCCGCCGGCGAGCCCTTGACCTTGGCCGACAGCGCGCCATCGGGGATCTTCTCCACCAGTTCCTTGACAATATCCATGGACTGCACAACCTCCTCGGCGCGCACCTGGCACCGGGCATAGCCGTCGCATTCGTCGGAGAGGATAGGCTCAAACGCATGGAGAAAACCATAGCCGCCATAGCCAAAGCTCCGGATGTCCTCGGCTATGCCCGACGCGCGGGCAAAGGGACCGGCAACTCCGTACTCCCGGGCCTTCTCTTTGGAGAGCATGCCTATCCCGCGCAGACGATTTGCCACGGACCGGTCTTTGAGGAAGGTCTTGAGCAGCACCTGGTATTCATCGCGCATACCGTCGAGGATGAGGACTATGCCCCGCAGATCCTCGTTTGCTATATCGCGATTGACGCCACCGACGTTACAGGCGTTGAGGATGACCCTCCCGCCTGTGGTCTGCTCAAAAATGCCCAGTACGCGCTCACGCAGACGCCAGCATTGCATAAAGAGGTTCTCAAAACCAAAGCCGTCAGCCAAGAGCCCGAGCCAGAGTAGATGGCTGTGCACCCGCGACAGCTCATGCCAGATAACGCGCAGCACCTGAGCGCGCGGCGGAACCTCCACCCCCATCAGCACCTCGATGGTCTCGGAGTAGCCCAGGCTGTGCCCAAAGGCGCAGATGCCGCAGATGCGCTCGGTAACGGTGACAAAGCTCTGGTAGTCAAGCTTCTGCACGAGTTTCTCAAGCCCCCGGTGGATAAACCCTATCTGCGGGATGGCCTCGATAACCCGCTCATCCTCGATGACGAGATCCAGATGCACCGGCTCGGGGAGTACGGGATGTTGAGGTCCAAAGGGAATGACCGTACGTTCAGCCACGAGGCACCTCCTTCTCTCCCTCTTCCTGCTCTTCCGCCCCCTGCTCCTCTGCTCCCTGCTTCTCCTGCTCATCCTCCGCGTCGGCAGCGGCACGGGCCGAGGCGAGGTATTCCTGCGCAGGCAGCGAAGCGGGGTTCATGGGAGTCGGCACGCTGGGCGAGTAGAAGCGGCCACCATAATCGACGAGACCGCCCTCAAACACAACGCCGTAGAGTTCGCTGGCCTCGTTCTCGAACACAAAGGCGTTGGGATAGAGCGGGCTTACCGCCGGTATCTTCTGCCCATTGTCCACGAGCATGCGGAGGTTCTCAAGCTCAGGACCCTGGGCGAACGAATACAGCAACTCCACCTTGTCGTCCACGCTGCTGCCGCAGAGGTTGGCAAGCCTCCAGCCTCGCTCGTGATAGCTGGCTATGTGGCCTTTGAGCTCGTCGAGCTGTATGTCTATGAAAACCTGCGGATCCATCACTGCTCCTCCTGCCCGGCCGTTTGCAGGGCATTGGCGATGGCCTTTTGCCAGGCGGCGGCTACGGTCTCGCCCTGTACGAGCTTGTCCGCGGCACTCGGCCTTGCAGGCAGCTCTGCCGGTTTCAAGCTTTTGGCAGCAAGCAAAAGCCGCTTTTCTTCCAGAATGCCGAGGCCCTCTACCACCGCGTCGATGAGGGTCTCGGGCCGCACGGCGCACCCCGGCGCATATACGTCCACGGGAATCGCCACGTCCACCCCACCCAGGGTGTTGTAGCACTCCTTGAACACACCGCCGGTGCAGGCACAGATGCCGCAGGCTATGACGACCTTGGGCTCCAGCATCTGCTCATACAACTGCCGGATGATGGGCACCTGGCGCTCGTTGACACTGCCGGTAATCAGGAACAGGTCGGCGTGCTTGGGGTTGCCCGTGTTGATAATGCCAAAACGCTCCACATCGTAGAGCGGCGTAAGCGCGGCAAGCACCT
Organism: Coriobacteriales bacterium; assembly: GCA_031267175.1. GTDB lineage: Bacteria > Actinomycetota > Coriobacteriia > Coriobacteriales > UBA8131 > WQXH01. The sequence goes on from JAIRZP010000019.1 coordinate 5,071, forward strand.
CGATGTCGCAGCCATTGCAGCTGGAGGCATCGTAATGCAGAACCCACGGCGATTTAACAGAGGCAGACATCAACTCTCCTCAGACAACAAATCCATAGAGCGCGAACAGCAGCACCATAGAGAGAGCACAGCAGACCAGGGTAACTATCCAACTCCACGACAACATATACTGCCACTTGACGCGGGCAAAACTGTTGTCGATGACAATCTCCAAAAAGTACACGGCCAGGCCTACGACCACGGCAAGGACGAGCGTGAGCGGGGGCGCCCAGACAAAGAACAGGCCCACATAGCCCAAAAAGAGCACGCTCTCGTACCAGTGCGTAATCTCGACCACCGCCAGATTGTGGCCACTCATCTCGGTGGTAATGCCCTTGACCAGCTCCTGGTGGGCATGGTGAGAAAAACTCAGGTCAAAGGGAGATTTGCGCAGCTTGATGGTGAGGATGAACAGCAGCCCCACAAAGATAAGGGGGAGCAGCGCCACCAGCGGAAGGCCCAGCGTGGCCACAGCGGAGGTATCAAAGCTGCCCGTGGCGAGATAAAAGAACACGCCCAACAGAATGATCATCGGCTCATAGGCGAGCACCTGTATGATCTCGCGTCCGGCTCCTATCTCGGCATAGGGACTGCGCGTTGAGTACGCGGCGATGACAAACAGCAGCGAGCTGAGACTGATGAGAAAGACCACGAGCAGTATGTTGCCACCGGCAAAGAAGAACGCGCCGGAGAGAACGGTCATGACGAGTGCGAGGATGAGGTAATACCCTTGAAAGCTGTTTAGGCTCCGCCGTTCCTTTGCCAGGAGCTTCTGTACATCGTAGTACGGCTGGAGAAAGGGCGGGCCTACGCGTCCCTGCATGCGCGCGGTGATGATGCGGTCCGCACCGGTCAGAAAACAGCCGAGCACCGGGCCCAACACCACAAAGGCCAGCAAGGCCACACCAAAGGAGAGCAGCGTCATAGCGGCATCAGCCCCGCACAGAAGGCACGGCAGAGGCGCGTCATAACGGCATCAGCTCCGCGACAATGCCGAGGATGAAGAAGAGTGCCATGACTGCGCTCAACAGTATCGTTACGGGGCGCAGGAGGGCTCCCTCCCCAAAGAACTGCTCGAGATACCAGTTGCGCTGTGTGGCGTCGCGCAGCTCGCTGAACGCGTTGTAATAACTCCGCTCCTCAGAGCTTGCCCCTACGCCCGCCAGATAGACCGTGTCGTTTGACGGAGGCCGGCGTCGGAGAATCTGCACCACGAGCAGGGCCAGCATCACCATAAAGACGATGCTCATTATCATGAGGTTGTCATAGCCCAGCACTTCGGAGGCCTGGGCCCAGATTGGCAGTTGCAAGACAAGGCCCGTCTCCCAGAGGTAGGGCATGACAAAGAGCTCCGAGACATAGGGAATCCCCAGGGTGAGGGCAATAAGCAGAAAGGCCATGCCTGCCAGACTTACCATCTCCAACCGCGAGACCCGCGTGCTTATGCGCTCGTCCTCCCGGCCTACGGCCAGCACCTTGCCGAGCCACTTGGCCCAGATGACAAAGGTGAGGGCAGAGCCAAACGCCAGCACAAACAGCAGCTCCATATGGCCCGTCTCAATCAGGGATACGAGCGCCGCCCATTTACTCACGAGCATGCCAAAGGGGGCAATGAACATCGCCATCATTCCCAGGGCCATGCACGACGCGAGCCAGGGCATACGCACGAAGATATTATCCATCCGCTCGATATTGCGGCTGCCGAGATGGTGCTCCGCCGTGCCCACGCAGCAGAACAGCAGTGCCTTGGCTCCCGCATGGAAGATGAGGAGGAAGATGGCCGCCCAGGTAGCCTCCGGGGTACCCACACCGGCACAACAGACAATCAGGCCCAGGTTGGCCACCGTTGAATAGGCCAGCACCCGCTTGGCGTTGCTCTGCGAGATAGCCAGGGCCGTACAACCGAGGAAGCTGAGCGCTCCCATGATGAGCACAAACAGCCCCGGAATGTTCCAGCCAAAGCTAGGGGCCAGCTTGATAAGCAAAAAGACGCCCGCCTTGACCATCGTGGAGGAATGGAGCAGGGCGCTCACCGGCGTTGGTGCCACCATGGCACCGAGCAGCCAACCCTGAAAGGGCATCTGTGCGGCCTTGGTCATGCCCGCAAAGGCCAGAAGCATGAGGGGAAGCACCAGCGTACCGCCGACGCCTGCCTCAATAAGTTTGTCGAGCTCAAAGAGTTGCGTGCCGCCGCCCGCCAGCATGATGAGCGCGAGCGTAAAGGCCAGGCCACCGGACAGGTTGACCACCACCGCTCTGAAGGAGTTCTTGGTGGCCTCCTCGGTACGGGCATAGCCAATGAGCGCAAACGAGCACACCGTCGTGACCTCCCAGGCGGTCAAGAGCCAACTGAGCCGGTTGGAAAAGACCAGGGCAAACATCGCCGCGAGAAACACAAACATGAGGGCAAAGAAGATGTGTCGCCTGTCGCGCACGAGTCTCAGGGCCTCGGCAACACGGGAGGGCTCACCCGACACGGCCAGGCCGCTGCCCTCGTGTTCCAGATGCTCCTGGTAACTCTGCATATAACCCAGCGCGTAGATACAGATGCCGCCCCCGGTGACGGCTATGATGAGCGTCATGATGAGAGACAGCTCGTCCACATACACGTCGATGCTCACCGCCGCGTTATGAGAGAACCCAAACTCATACACCAGCGCCAGCACGCCCTGGAGCCCGGCCAGGAAGATGGCGAGATAGTTTGTCGCACGGATGCCGCGATAGAGGATGTACAGACAGCAAACCAGGTCAATGCCCAGCATGACATAGCTGAGGAATCCGGACTGCGCAACCGCAAAGCCGCTGGAAAAGAAGAGGTAGCGGGCGGTGAGCACAAAGGCCAGTGCAACCAGCAGCGCGACCGCCGCGATAACCAACACCACACGAGCCCTGTTGCTGCGAAACACCAGCAACAGCAGAGCCGTAATAAGGGGAACTATGATCAATGCCGCTATGACAAGCAATTCAGGCTTCTTCCAAACTCTATAGGGGGGCTTCCCTGAATGTCAGGTTAGCACACCTGAATCGCCTGTGGCAGCAGATATTGCGCCGGTAAATACAGGCGGGCTGCCAGCGGCACTGCCGATACACTGCGCACCCAGAAGCCGTGCCTCCAGGGCAGCAGCTCAAGCTTGGGAATCGGGATAAACAACCAGCAGGTCGGTGTTGAATCTGAGCCGCAGGTCAGGCATGGCAGTTGGGTCGTAAGCGTCGTACAGCGCTCTGGCTATATCTTCACATACAGCGAGGTCTTAAAAACCCCGGATTCTGCCTCGTACTTCATGGTGCCCTCATACTTCTTTACCACCGAACGCACCGAGGCAATGCCCACGCCGAGCCCCTTGCGTTTGCGCGAATGGAACTCGGTGCCACTCACGTTGAGATCCCCGTCAAAACTGTTGTCGATGACAAAGGTAAAGCGGTTGGCGGCGACATTGCTCCGTATCTTGATAAAGCGCTTTTCGGGCTCCACGTGCATGCAGGCCTCGCTGGCATTCTCAAAAAGATTGCCGATAATGATGGAGAGATCGCCGTCCGAAACACGCCCCAACACAAAGGGCACGACCATCTTGATGTCACAGAGGATGCCCGCCTCCTCGGCCTGGGCGATGTAGTGAACAGCCAGAGAATTGATGGCCGCGTTATCGCATACCAGCATCTTGGAGATACTGGGGATGGACTCGGAGAGGTTGTCGATGTATTCAAGCGCCTCTTCGTCTCTGTGCTCGCTGATGAAGCCCTTGATGGCTACCAGCTGATGCCGCAGGTCGTGCCGCATTCTCCGCGTCTCTTCAACACTGGTGGTAAAGTCCTGAAAATGCTTGCGTTGCAGATGCAGGGAGCGGTTGATAGCAGAGATGTCGGCCTCCAGGCGGGCGTTTTTCTCCAACGCGTTGAGCACGTCGTTGAGATACTCCCACACCAGCAGCGCAATGACGATAGTGGCGAGGAACAGGCTCACCATGAAAAACGCGCCGGGAGGGCTTTGTATGCCGATAAAGCTGCTGCACGCGTCAAACAGGCTGAGCCCCGCAACCAACATGACCACAAAAAGAAAGAGAGGCGAGACTAAGACGACATTCTTCTGTCGAGCCACAAGCACGAAGACCACGTACAGCATCGCGAGCAGCGAGCCGCCAAACCTGAAGTACGGTTCCGCCTCTCCAAAACTGACAAAACCACTGACGTGCGAGACGAGCATCGCGGTAAAAAAGACGCACAGGCCCACAAAGGTGCCATTGAGCAGCTTGGAGTTATACGGCTGGAGAAAGCTGATGAAAAACCGGCCTATCGGGACAGGCAGTATGTACAGTCCGATAAGCGATATGGTGTAAAAGGCCGAGAATTGGCTGAAGAAGAGCAGGACGACGTCGTTGGAGAAGAAGGTCCAGCACCCACAGGCCAAGCAGGCGAGCCCCAGCCAGAACAGCACGATGGCCAACTCTGCGCGGCTGAAAAAGACCAGCCCCACCACCGCAAGCGTGGCTCCCGCGACCAACATCATCAAACTGAGCACCAGGGCCAGATAGTTGTCCATGAGTATGCGCTTGGAGATAAGGTTCTGGTCGCCGCTGCAAAACGGCTGCAAGTCAAGCGAATCGCCAATGGAGGATATGGTGTAGTCCAAACGCAACTCCGTGTCGGCGCTTACGTTGGGCAGGGCCACTATGTCAACGGAACGCGGCGGTTCCTTTTGAAAGCTCGGGTAGGTATCCGGACCACCAACGCTGTGGTAGGGCTTGCCATCGATGGAAAGCACGCACTGGGCATAGTCTACCTCCACCAGCAGATTGTCCTGCCTGTTGCCGCTGCTTTCCAGAAACACACTCACCGTGTCGCCGGGGCCGAGCCCGGTAAGCGTATGCGGCAGCGTGAGCGTGCCCTGCGGGGTATCGTTTATCGCGTACTCCACCTCATCGGTTACAACCAGGGGGTTGAAATAGTACAGCACGTTGTAGGCAGGTGAGAGCGAGATGGCAACGACAACCGCCACCAGCACAACACTGATGACCGCGTAGACAGCTATGAGGGCCCGTTTAATCACTGCGTATCTTACTGAAGATATAGTCGTCGTACTGATTCTTGATGTTACGGTGGTCTTTGACGCGAATGTAGACGATGCCGCCGTTGTCCATGATAAAATCCTCGTCCACGTCGTCTACATGGTCGAGATTAACGATAAAGGCGCGATGGCTGCGCAGGAAGCGGGGCGGAGTAAGCAGTATCTCAAGACTGTCGAGCGGGGTGGCTGTGGGGTACTCCTCGCCATTGGCAGCGACGATATACGAACGGGAGTCACGGGACTCCACGTACACGATGTCATTGAGCAGAATAGTGACCGCCTTGCCCTCGCTCAGTATCTCCAGAGTCACGCCAAAATCGCGGTCGCGCTTGACTATGGCCAAGTCCAACGATTCTTCGACATCTTCTCTCATGAGCGGCTTGATCATGTATTTGTAGGCGTTGAGGCGGTAGCCCTCACGGGTGAAGTCATCACTGGTAGTGGTGAACACGATGACAACCTGGGTGTCTACTTCGCGGATCTTCTCCGCTGTCTCAACGCCGGAGAGCACGTCCATGAAGACATCGAGGAATATGAGGTCGTATTTGCCTTTGGAGAACTCGGCAATGAAGGCTTCGCCGGTGGTGAAGACATCCAGCGTATAGCTGATCCCCGAACCTTCAATGAAGTTCGAAAGATTCTCCAAATCCGGCTCTGTGTCCTCGCAGATGGCTATCCGTAGCGGAGGCTTTCCTCTTTGTTCCATCTCCACCTCTTTCTCGCTCTCTCCCTGGCTTTTTAGTGCTCTGTCGCCCTGCTGTCTCCCATGTTCTGCCCAGCGATGCCTGTTGTCATTGCTCGGGCTTTTGGTCGTGATAACAAATCGCAGCCGCTATATAATCGCGAAAGAGCGGATGGGCGCGGGTCGGGCGGCTCTTGAACTCGGGATGACCCTGGGTGGCGACAAACCAGGGGTGACCCTTGAGCTCTATCATCTCTACCAGCCTGCCGTCGGGTGAGAGGCCACTGATGACGAGGCCAGCTTGGACGAGGGCATCGCGGTAGGCGTTGTTGACCTCGTAGCGGTGCCGATGGCGTTCGTAGATAATGGGTTCCCCGTAGGCAGCGGCGGCCAGCGTGTCTTCGGTGACCTTGCAGGGATACGAGCCCAGCCGCATCGTGCCGCCCAGGTCGTCTATGTCTTCCTGCTCGGGCATCAGATCTATGACCGGATACGGGATGACCGCGCTCATCTCGGCGGCAAACTCGGCTGAATTGGCATCGGGCATACCCGCGACGTTGCGCGCAAACTCACATACGGCTGCCTGCAGGCCCAAGCAGATGCCCAGGAAGGGTATCTTGTGCTCCCGGGCATACTGTATGGCGGCTATCTTGCCCTCAAAGGCGCGCGCGCCAAAGCCTCCCGGCACCAAGAGTCCGTCCATCTGTCCGAGCACCTTTTCCACACCCTCCGACTTAAGGGTCTCGCCGTCGATAAGATGTATGTTGACCTTGCGGTTGTGGTGTACGGAGGCGTTGCCCAGCGCCTCGATAATGCTCAGATAGGCGTCGGGCAGGCTCACGTACTTGCCCACGACGGCAATGTCGATGGTCGTGCCCAGGGTGTCGAGCTTATCGGTATAGGCCTGCCAGTCGGCCAGTTCGATGCTGCCCACGGGGAGCCCGAGTGCCTCCAGCACCTTGATATCAAAGCCCTGCTCGTGCAGCAGGAGCGGCACCTTGTAGATGCTCGAGGCGTCCCTGCAGGACAGCACGTTTTCTACCGGCACGTCGCAGAAGAGCGAGATCTTCTCGCGCACCTTCTTGATTATCTCGTGGTCGCTCCGGCACACGATAAAATCGGGCTGCACGCCTATGGAGCGCAACTCCTTGACACTGTGCTGGGTGGGCTTGGTCTTGACCTCATGGGCGGCGGCGATGTAGGGCACGAGGGTTACGTGGATAAAGAGGACGTCGCCTATGGGCTTGCTCATCTTGAACTGGCGGGCAGCCTCGATAAACGGCAGGCTCTCGATGTCGCCCACCGTGCCGCCTATCTCGGTGATGACGATGTCTGCGCTGCTCTGTTCGGCAAGACGTGAGAGGCGCTCCTTGATAGCGTTGGTCATATGGGGAATGACCTGTACGGTGCCGCCGAGAAAATCTCCTCGCCGCTCCTTGCTGATGAGGCTCTGATAGATGGCACCGGCGGTAAAGTTGGACTCACGGCTGAGGTTCTCGTCGATAAAGCGCTCGTAGTGCCCCAGGTCAAGGTCGCCCTCATGCCCGTCCTCGGTAACGAAGACCTCCCCGTGCTGAAACGGGCTCATCGTGCCTGGGTCAACATTGAGGTAGGGGTCGGCCTTTTGCATGGTTATCTTGTAACCTCGCGACTTAAGGAGGTGGCCAAGGGAAGCCGCCGTGATGCCCTTACCCAGGCTTGATACGACGCCGCCGGTTACGAATATGTGCTTGGTCATGCTGCTCCTTCGTTTTAATTCTATTTTACGACATCTTTCCTGCCAAGACAGTCGAGCTTATGGAGAATCCTGTTGCTCTCGATAATTTTGCTGAAACTTACCTGTTCGCCGGCAAGATTGAGGGCCAAAAGGACCACGGCCCACGCAATGAGCATCCAAAGCGGCATGGCAGTGGCCACGAGAAAGCCCAGAAAGGCTCCCATGGAGTTAGCGCCTGCGTCTCCCAGCATGCCCTTCTCACCTGAGTCAAAACGCCAGACCGCGAGCAGCGGGCCGAGTCCGGCCAGGGCCAGGGCCGCAATATCCGGCCAGTCCAGAAAAATGACGCCGCCAAAGGCCACAAGGCCGAGACACAGGACAAGGCCAGAGGCATAGACCTTTCCAGCGCGCACGGGGCGCAGATCAAAGAGGTTAATGAAGTTGGCGGAGAGTGCAATGGCGCAGGTGCCGGCGATGATGCGCGCGATGCCCTCCGTACTGCCCCAGTAGAGTGAGACCATCGTAAAGAGCGCAAGCAGGCCTATGGCCAGCATCTTAAGGCCGCCGGTGGTGAGGATTCCACGGGCCAGCGAGCCCAGATGGCCTCGGAAGCCCTTGGCGCTGTGGTCGCCCACCCAGTCGTCAAAGAGCCCGAAGATGCAGGAACCGGCGATGAGTGGAAACAGCGGCACCAGGTAGCTCATCCAATTGGGCTGCGCAATATCCGCTGCTACGAGAAGATGGGCGCCTGCCCAAAAGCAGACCAGCCAGACAAACCAGACGATACCCAGGCCGTTGTAGACGCTCACGCCGCGGTAATTGGCGTAGTGAGGCGCAGACCGGTCCAATGAGCGCGTAAGCGTGGCCATGAAAAGAAAGGGCAGGGCAACGCAGAATATGAATGCCGTAATAATCGCCAACAAGGTCTATGTTCCAACTTTCTGCAAAGCGTCCTCTGGCTCTGGCAACATCCCAGAGGCGCACTGCTCCTCTCCTCTCGCTGTAGTGGCTCCACTTTTGAGGTGATTCGGCCACTACGGATGGCTACAATAGTATCATGGAACCGGAAATCGCCCAAGCTGTTACCAAACGGTACGCCGTGCTCATGGCTGCCTATAACGAGGCCGACCTCATACAGGCGACCCTGCTTGCTGCCGCGCAGATACCCGGGGTCGTGGGCGTGGTGCTTGCTGACGACGGCTCGTCCGACGCTACCGCGCAGGTGGCGATGCGTGCAGGAGCCTTTGTGGTCAACAACAAACGAAATAGGGGCAAGGGCTCGGCCATGGAGTTGGCGGCGGCAGCCCTGGAGAAGATACAGCCCTTTGGCGCTTTGGACGGCGTGCTCCTCCTGGACGCGGATGTGGGAGAGAGTGCCTCGGCGGCGGCCGCGCTGCTGGAACCGCTGGCAGCCGACACCGCCGACCTGGTCATAGGCATACTACCCACGCCGCCGGGCAAAGCGGGCTTTGGCCTCACCAAGTCCCTGGCCCGCGATGGCATCTTTGAGTTTGGCCGGGGCTTTGAGTCCGCCGCTCCCCTCAGTGGCCAGCGCGCGCTCACGCTCGACTGTCTGTCCAGGGTGCGCCCCTTTGGCAGCGGCTACGCCATGGAGGTGGATATGACCATCCGCGCGCTCCAACAGCGGCAGCGAGTTGTGGAGCTGCCCGTGGACATGAGCCATCGGGCTACCGGCAGGAACCTCAAAGGCTTCGTGCACAGGGGAAGACAGTTCAATCAGATACAACGCCTGCTTAATTCCTATTACCGACGATAAAAGTGGGCGAGAAGGGGACGGGGCTCCGCAGGGGGACGGGGCAAGGCG
>JAIRZP010000046.1 GCA_031267175.1 Coriobacteriales bacterium
GGCGTGAGTGTCGCTAAAGGCATCTTCGAGCAGAGCCTCGTCATCGTCTGGACCATTAGCATCGAATGCTATCTCTGTCGGTTCACTCTCCTCGCCTATCATGAGAGAAACCCCGGTGATCTGCGAATAAAGCAGGCTGTCAGTTATGGTCACCGGAACAATGAACTCCGTATCTGCACGAACATACCACGTATCGAGGGTTTCTGGATCTTTGACAGGATCCTTTGCCACGTAATCGGTATCCTCGTTGAGCGCGTCGATGCCGGTTTCTTCGTCTGTGCCAAGCGCAATCGAGTCTTTGTTCAGGCCAGAAATAAGTTCAATCCCTATGGGCGCGGTATTGTCCAGCTCGTCCACATAGGCAACATCATTTTCGAAGTCTTCGGTAAAGGTATAGGTCGCGGTGACGAAGAAACCTCCCTCAACTTCAGTGGTAGCATACATGCCCTCCTTGACCTTGACAGTATCATCCGCCCCGTCGCCAACGATTTCCAACACATCAGAAAAATCGGTTTCATCGCTACTTGGCACCTCATACATCACGGTGTACGTAGGGCTTTCGATTGGCGTTACCATGTCAAAGTCCATCACGACAGGTACTGGAGTGTTGCCCTCTTCAGAAAGCTTGGCCGAATCGCTTCCTTCGTCTCCACCACCCAGCGTCACCGTGACTGGTTCGCCATAGCTGATAACGGTGTATGTCTTGAGGTCTTCGTCGCTAAAGTCGCCGCTGGCAACAACAAAACCGCCGCCAACCTCTTCACCATTCGCATCATATTCAAGGTTCGACACATTGCTGTAAGCCCCATCACTTGCTCCGCTCCACCTTACGGAAATGCTAAGGCCAGCGTCAGCGTAGCTAGCCGTAGGCTTGCCAGTGAGCTTCAGCCACCAGATGCCATCCTTATCCTTCTCAAACACTATCAAATCTTCATCGTCTTCAGCCACCACATCCTCACCAAACTCAAAAGTGAACGTTCCGTCGTCTGCGGTGAGATTGCTCCAGCTTCCTTCTCCTTCCTCTTCGCCCGCCCTGTACACCTGTGCCACAAAAAGCTCACTCAGGTTTATCGGCCCTCTGTGGACAAGAGCAGGAGACAGCGTGATCTGTGCACCTTCGGCAGTAGCGGTGTCATACGCATCTGTCGTCGAAATCCGGACATCGCCATCTTGATCTTCCGCAAACGCCTGCGTCAGTGCTGTTGCTGGTATGAGCGCTGCTACCAGCATGAGCGCGCAGAGGCAGGCAATCAGCCGTCTAGCGGTGCCCTCTTGCCTCTCCCCTCCTGGCTCTTCGTCTCTTGTGGCTACGCGTGCGTGTTTGCCCACGTAGACCCTGGTCTTCGTACTCTTCGTGCCTTTCATAGCGTCCCCTCTTTCTGTAGATTTGCCTGCTCTTCGCTTCTTTTCGTCATACATCATCTGTCCCCCTCTTCCGGTTCTCGCGTGCCTTCGCTTGCTTGTACTGTTGCCCTTCATCTGTGCCTTCTCTCTGTCGTCGTGCTCATCTCGCCGTTTTCCATTGGTTTCCCCTTTCCTGGGCGTTGTTTTCTCTTCGCAGAGAACCCCTACCCATAGGATGTTCGCGATGCCAGCGCGGAGGCCATGAAGGCTTCCAGGCTTGCGGCATCTATGCCTGCCAGTAGTACGTCGTGCTGTATGTTCCAGCACACAGGCCCAGCGTCTGCCGGGCGCGTGTGCGGGTCACCAGGGGTAGCGGAGAGCACCGTCGTGCCGCTCTCTCTGCTGTTGAGTACCGTTGTTGTATGTGCCTGCTGGGGCTGGAGCACCGTCGTTGCCGCTGCTTTCCGCCCCTGCCGAGCCGGTGTGTCTGTTTGCGGTGCGACGGCAGTGTCTGCTCTCTGCGCCTTACTGCCGCCAAAAAGGGATCGCTTGGTGCGGCCGCCGGTCTGCGCTGCTGTTCGGGTGTCGGTTTGTGCTTCCGTTCGCCTGCCTGCCCCTGCTCGGGCATCGGCTTTTGTGGAGGTTGCCCGCGTTCTTGAGCCTGCGAGGAAACGGGTGTAGTAGCGCGCGAACAGGGCCGCGGCCAGCACGGCTGCAGCAACAGCGAGTGCCAGGCAGAGCCACTTGGCGGTCTGCACGGCGGTTATCGCTGTCTGTAGCTGTTCGAGTTCCACGTCTTCTCCTTCTCCTGTTCTCAGGCCCCGTTGCTCTGTGCTACGGCTATCAGCTTCTCGCAGCTGGCCACGCTGTCCGTGAGGCTTTCCTTGAGTTCGTCTTCGCCTTCGCTGCTCACGGCCAGTGCTCGCAGTGCCTCGCCTATGGTGTCGACCAACTCCAGCTGCTCCGTATAGCCGATGCCGTACTGGTTATAGGCCACGTAGTGCTCGGCTATCGTGTTGAGCACATAGCGGTAGATGGCGAGCTTGATATAGCTGTTGTCAAGCTGGTCGAGCCGTGTCTCGCTCGTGAGCAACCTGAGGTTGTCCCACATCTCGGTGGGGGTCACGTTCGTCGAGCCTATCTGGGCTGCGAGCGTGGCCCTGCCCGAGGTGTCAAAGGCGCTCTCGGCGCTGTTGGCCAAAAGCAGGAGCGACTCGGCCATGGCCTGCCTGTCCTCGTCAAGACTTGCCGTGCCTAGGGCCTTCTCCAGATACTGGGAGGCGCGTGCCTTGGCCGCTGTGGTTATCTCACCGTCGTCAAGATAGAAGAAGCAGGCCATGCCGAGCTCGTAGAGGAACAGCGATGCCGCCTCAGGATCGGTGGCCGCGAAGATGTCTATGTTGGTAGTGACCTTATTGCCGCTGCCGTTGAGGATGGCCTGGAGTGTGGTGGCTTCCTCGGTGGATATGCTGTTGTCCTGTGCATACACCGCGCGCAAAAGCGCCGTGTAGGCCTCTGCGCGCTCCGGCACCTGTTCAACAGCCTGGAGAAAGTCATCGGTTGCGGTCTTGCGCTCAGCTTGGGTGGTAGCGCTCGTATAGCCTGCCTGCGCCCGGCTCACGAGACTCGTGTAGGAGTCGGAGACGAGCTGGCCCTCCGTGAGGTTGAGCGCACCCGCACTCGCCAGAAGTACCACCACAGCGGCGGCTGCAACAATGCTCTGGGTCTTGAGCCGCCTGCGCCTGCGCCTTACCTCTATGTCCAGGTCTCGGTAGTGCGCGAGATCCTCTGCCAGCTCGGTGGCGCTCTGGTAGCGTTCCTCGGGGTTTTGCTGCGTGCATGTGGCGATAATGCCCTCAAGCCCGCTTGAGAGCTCGGGGTCATGCTCACGAATGGGCCGTATCTCAAAGGGAGGCTCGGAGGGATTGTGCCCGGTGAGCAGATGGTAGAGCGTGGCCCCCAGGTTGTAGATGTCGGTACGCGGATCGGTCTGGTGTATGCCGTGCTGCTCGGGTGCGGCGTAGCCCTTGGTGCCAAGCGCTATGGTGTCGTCAATGCGCCCCGCCTTGTACTCCCGTGCGGTTCCGAAGTCTATGATGCAAAGCGAGCCGTTCGGCCTCAGCATGACATTGCCGGGCTTGAGGTCGCGGTAGATGATGGGTGGGTTCTGGCTGTGCAGGTAGCTGTACACATCACAGAGCTGCCCCGCCCAGTCCACAACGAGCTCCTGGGGTTGGGGACCTTCCTCCTCAAGCACAGAGGACAGGGGCACGCCCTCGATATAGTCCATGACGATAAGGAAGAAGCCATCTTCGTCCACGATATCAACGATGGAAGGAAGCCCCGGATGGCTGAGCTTACGCAGTATCTCGCGCTCCGCGAGCAGGTTGTAGCGCGTGACCTCAGACTCCTTGACGCTCTCCTGCTTTATCTCCTTGACCGCCCAGTGCTTGTTGGCACGCTCATTGATGGCATCGTAGACCACCGACATGCCTCCCTCGCCTACGCGGCGGAGTATGCGGTACTTGCCTGCTACCAGCTGTCCGGTCTCAAGCATGAAGCACCTCTGTCTGGCTGGAAGGTAATTTCGTGGAGGCAGCTGGTATGTCTGCTCTGCGTGTGTCAGTAGGATTGCCTGCTCCCACAAGCCCTAGGTAGACCGCCGTGATGTTGTCACTCTCGCCGCGCGCGATATTGGTCTGTATGAGGGCCTGGAGGCGAGCGCTCAGCTCTTCGGTTGTCGGTGCACCTGCTGTGTGTGCTGCGTCATCTTCCCGTGGCAGGAACGCCGCAAGCATCTCTGAGGACGCAAGCCTGTGGCGGAAGCCGTCGCTGCAGAGTAGAAACGCGGTGTTTGGCCCTGCACTGCCGCGTAGGAATACCGGATTGATGTCTTCTGTAAGCCCGAGACATTGCGCAAGTACCTGGGACTCGTCTGCACCCTGAAGCCGTGCGATGTCAAGGCGGTAGCGGGCCCGCTCAGCCTCGGAGAGGTTGGCGAGGGTCTGGTCTTGGGAGAGTTGGGTGATAGTGGCAGTAGCTGCGATGACCTCGCCTGGAACAGTAGCCTCACCAAGCGCAGTGTTCAACTGATAGAGACGGGTATCCCCGATGACACAGGCAAGCCAGGGGAAGGCATCACCTGTCGCAGCACCAGTGAAACCAGCAGCATTCGCAGCACCATTCTCTGCGGGATTGACGACGAGAAGCGCGCACACGGTCGTACCCATCTCCACCTGCTGCTCTGAGCTATAGGCAAGGAAGCTCCTGTTTGCGTCGATTATCAACGTACGAAGAGCTGCCTCGGCCCGGTCAAAGAGCCCTTCCAGGTGTTTGCCGGTAGTCAGATGCGCGCTGCCCGGCCCACTGCCCGCAACACCACCTGCTGCCATGCCTGCAACGAGCGCGGGGAGTTCGTGCGCAAACCACTCCGCGAGCAGGGTACAGGCTGCGCCGCTCATGCATTCGCCCAGCTCAAGACCGCCGACCCCGTCACAGACGGCAGTGAGCACGTATTCGTTACCCACAGCGTCGTGCGCACTGAGGATGAGGGCGGCATCCTGATTGACATCCTTTTGGGAGCCGGCGTCGCTCGCATAGCCAATGTTGAATGCGCTGGTCGTGTTCATGAGCGCCTCCTGAAGCTGAAGCGCTCATTGGAAAATACCACGGTGTCGCCGTTCGTCAAGGGCGTTGGAGTATGGGGTGAGAGCCGGTTTCCGTTGAGGAAGGTGCCGTTAGTGGAGGCGAGGTCTTCCAGACAGAAGCTGCTTTCGCCATACACTATGCTGGCGTGGCGGCGTGACACCGTCGTGTTGTCACTGATGATGAGATCGACCTGGGAGGGGTCTGAGCCTATCACCAATGCATTGATTGAAGATACCTGGACTTCCTCACCTGTGGATTCACGCACCAGGCTTGCCGCTACGGCTTTGGGGGCCGACCTTTGCATGGCGCCCAAGACAGCGGTGCCCCCTGTAGCGGCGCGGAGTGCCGCCGTGCCCTGGGGCGGTGACGTTTCGTCGTCCATCTGCGCCGTGCCGCTGGTTTTGGTAGTGGCCCATGCCGCCTCGTGCGAGGTTCGATTTGCGCCTGCTGTTACCGGTGAGGGCCGGTGCACACCAGGTGTGGACGGAGTATACGCTGTAGGAGCTGTATCAGCGGCAGGTGCTGGATAGGTGCGAGATGTAACGCTACTCGCTGGTGCCGTGCCAGCAGCCTGAGCTGTGCCTCCTGTGACATCAAAGCCCGTAGAGAGGTCACGTTTGTTGAATGCGGATACCGGAGAAGGGGCTGGCACGGGAGGGAGCTTGTCCTTGTTTTGAGCGGCCTTCTTCTTGGCGCGACTGCGCAGAACCACCACCAGCACTATGAGCAGCACGACCAAAACCGCTGCTATCCCCAGCCCTATGGCGGTGGAGGGTTCGATGAGGGGTCTGGACTCCAGCGCGCCCATAGCGTCTTCCAAGGTGGCTGCGGCAGTGTCTACCTGTGCCTGGGTTGACTGCTGATCGTTGGCTACCGCCTTTGCCGAGCGGAGTGCCTTCTGGAACTCCTGCACCGACTCGGCAGTGTAGCCATCAACCTTGGCCGCGATGCTGTCGGCATCGGTGATGACCTGCTCAAGGTAGGCCGTGCTTGGTGATGGTGCTTGTGTCTCGCTGCTACTGTCTGCCTCTACGGCAAAAGCCTCTGGCGGCGGTACGGCAAGACTTACCGTAAGGGTGAGGGCCAGTGCCAGGAGGATTATTGCGCAGGTACAGGCAACAAACCGTGCGTGAGAGTCAGAGCGTACGAATCCTGGAAAGTGAGTCGGTGTATGGGGGGTGGGTGGGGGGGGGTGACATACCGAACCATAAGGCCCAACCAAACGAAAGAGCCCGAACAA
>JAIRZP010000108.1 GCA_031267175.1 Coriobacteriales bacterium
CTGCCCCGCACACGTCAACGACAATGACTGTGGTAGCGCCCTCGCCGTCTCGTGCTATCTGATAGGCCAGGTCCTGGCACACCTCGGTGAGCACCGCCACAAAGCGTGCAAACGCAGGGTCTTTGACGCTAAGGGCAGCCAAGCCTACAGGCGTTGCGTGCTGCGCACTCAAAGATTCCTCGACTTCGGCAGCACGTGCCTCGTCCGAGGCACGGTGTGCGCTGCCTGCGCTCGTAGTGACAGAAGGGGGCGCAGCCGCTCCCGTGGCGATGAGGAAGGCGCTGTCGTTGGTAGACGTGTCCGAATCGATGGTGACCTTGTTAAAGCTCACCGCCACGGCCTCTTTGAGCGCCAGCTCTAGTGCCTCCTGCTCAAGCAGAGCGTCTGTTGCCAGCACGGCAATCATCGTTGCCATGTTGGGGGCAATCATGCCCGAGCCCTTGGCCATGCCGCCTATCGTGTAGCGCAGCTCGCTGCCGTCCGCCTGCTCCACCATGAAGGAACGTGCCACCATCTTGGGCACCGTGTCGGTGGTCATGATAGCCTCGGCGGCAGCTCTGCCTTCGTTGTCCCTTCCGCCCCGGTCGCTGCTGAGGTGGGCGAGGGCCAGCGGTATGCCGGTAATAAACTGTTGGAGGTCCAACTGGACGCCTATAACCCCTGTCGAAGCCACGAGCACCTGCTCAACCTCACAGTGCAAGGCCTCTGCCACGAGCACACAAGCCTGCTCTGCGAGGACGCGCCCCTGCATACCGGTCGCTGCGTTTGCGTTGCCTGAGTTTATGATGAGCGCCCTGAAACCCTTGCCAGCGCTTTCATCGATGCCTTCTCCCGCTGCCTGGGCTGCCAAATGCTCCTTGCTGAGCTGTACCGGCGCGGCGGCAAAATTGTTCTGGGTGAACACCCCAGCTGCCCGGCTACCGGGCGGAGCGACGATAAGTGCCAGGTCCAGACGTTCGGGATTCCTGCGAAAGCCCGCTGAAACACCGGCAAGCCTGAGGCCCTTGACAGCTCCGAGGCCGCCCGGAAGTTCCTGCGTGAGCGGAGGAGTTTGGACGCAACGCAGGGCTTCCTCACCCATACCACCAGACAACTCGCCGGGCAAAGATTCCTGGGAGAGAGCATCGGTCATCAGAGGAGCCCTCCCTCGTGGGCCAGGCCCGTCTTCTCGTCCAGGGAGAACAGGATGTTGGCGCACTGTATGGCCTGCGACGCGGCACCCTTTCCCAGGTTATCGATGGCACAGGATGCCACGACCATCCGGGTGGAGACATCGCAGGCAACACCGATGTGGGCAGAGTTGCTGAACTTGACGCTGCTGCTCCGGGGCATCGAGCCCTGCGGCAGCACCTGCACAAAAGGCTCCCCGGCAAACGCCTCTTCGTAGAGTTGCTGGATGGTCTCTGCATTGGTCTCTGCCGCCGCAGCTTTAGACAAACGCATCGCAACCGTTGCAACCATGCCCCGGTTAAGCGGCGCCAGATGCGGCGTAAACTGCAGGGAGACCACATGGCCTGCCAGATGGCTCAGTGTCTGAGCTATCTCCGGCGTATGACGATGGGTAGTCACGCCATAGGCGTTGAGATTCTCGTTGGCCAGGCAGAACTGGGTCGTCTCAGTGGGCTTTTTGCCCGCACCGGAAACACCGCTGATGGCATTGACAACAACCACCTCGTCTGCGTCCATAAGACCTGTACTCACCACGGGCAACGCTGCCAGCACCGAGGCCGTGGGATAGCAGCCGGGGTTTGCCACCAGGGCAGCCTCTCCGGATTCGGCACGCCTCTGGGCACAGGCGGCAAGCTCACGCCGATACACCTCCGGCAGTCCGTAAACGGCGCTTGCGAGGAGATCTGGCGCGGTGTGTGCGACCCCATACCAGTTTTCATACACTGCCGCGTCGTTGAGCCTGAAGTCGGCGCTCAGATCGATGACGCTCACCCCCGCGCTCAGTAGCTGGGGAACAAGCTGCAGTGCCTGGGTATGAGGAATAGCCAGCAGCACGAGATCGAGGCCGCTCGCATGCTCGGAAAGAACAGCTTCGTGCCTGACATAGGCCAGCTCGGTGCGTCCGTAAAAGGCAGGATACACCTGGGCGAGCGGCTTGCCGGCCTCGCTGTCCGAGCTGGCCGCAAGCAAAGCAAACTCCGGATGAGACAGGAGCAGACGCACCGCTTCGGCACCGGTAAAACCGGCCGCACCGATGATTGCAACGTTATACACAGGTAGTATGCCTCCTTATTCAGGGAAGCGATGATTAATCATCGCTTCCCAAGGCAACAGATTGGTGAACAGATTTTGGTAGAATACCCTATAATACTCAACGTGTCAAATATTTTCCAGATAATATGCAATCTGTTACAAAAACCGTGCTCCATATTCACTTTACCGTTTTTGTGGCGCTATGCTATCATTCCTCTTCATGAACACCTTACATTCCGATCTCAAGCGAGACCTCTTTGTCCTCACCTCCCTGGTGTCCAAAGACTTTAAGATCAAATACCGCCGCAGTGTCCTTGGAGTCGCCTGGAGCGTGCTTAATCCGTTGCTCATGATGATAGTGATGAGCGCGGTATTCTCCTTCATGTTCCGGTTTGAGATAGCCAAATATCCGCTCTACCTTATTTTGGGCATGATCCTCTTCAACTTCATGACCAATTCCACCAATGGCGGCCTCATGTCCATTATCGACTCAGCGGCCCTCCTTAAGAAGATCCGTATCAACAAGGCCATCTTCCCTATTGAAAAGGTCGTCTTTGAACTGCTGAACTTTGCTATCTCACTCGTTGCCGTTGCCGCGGTCATGATCTTTTTTGAGGTAGCCCCTACCCCCAATCTTCTCTTTCTCCCCTTGCTGCTCGTCTATGTGGTGTTCTTTTGCGCGGGGCTCTCGCTGCTTGTCTCGGCCTTGGCGGTGTTTTTCAGGGATGTCGTGCATCTGTGGAGTGTCTTTTGTCTGGCCTGGATGTATGTCACACCCATTTTCTATCCCGTACAGATGCTTCCGGAATGGCTGCAACAGGCCATGGACTTTAATCCGATGTACCAGTTCATCACCTATTTCAGGATGATTGCGCTCTGGGGAGAAACGCCCAGCCTGGTGCAGAACCTCATCTGCCTGGGCATGGCCGTAGCCACGCTTGGCGTAGGCGTCCTGGTATTCCGCAGAATGCAAAGCCGCTTCATCCTCTATGTCTAAGGACGCCTGTGAAAACCCCTACCGGAAAATACCTCTTCAATCCTGAGCCCACGGGTGAGTATGCCGTCAGAATCACCGATGTGAATATGATGTTCAATATGGCGAGTGAGCAGCTCAATTCGCTCAAGGAGTTCTTCCTCAAGGCCATCAAGAGAGAGCTCTTCTTCAAGGAGTTCCTCGCCTTGAATGATATCTCGTTTACCATTGCACACGGCGATGTCTTTGGCCTTGTGGGCACCAACGGCTCCGGCAAATCGACCATGCTCAAGGTGATAGCCGGCGTGCTTGACCCCACCACGGGCACCTGCGAGGTCAATGGCAGCATCGCGCCGTTAATTGAGCTGGGTGCGGGTTTTGACATGCAACTTTCTGCCCGCGAGAATATCTACCTCAACGGCGCGCTGCTCGGCTACAGCCGCGACTTTATCCACGCACATTTTGATGAGATCGTTGATTTTGCGGAGCTCTGGGATTTCCTTGAGCTCCCGCTCAAGAATTATTCTTCGGGCATGGTGGCGCGCATAGCCTTTGCCATCGCAACCGTTATCGTGCCGGATATCCTCATTGTGGACGAGACCCTCAGCGTGGGCGACATGTTCTTTCAGGAGAAGTGCGAGGCGCGCATCAACAGCCTGATACACGAATACAACACAACGGTGCTTTTCGTCTCGCATTCGACTGCGCAGGTTGAGCGGCTCTGCAAGCACGCCAT
>JAIRZP010000113.1 GCA_031267175.1 Coriobacteriales bacterium
GACATAGGTCCAGTGGCACTTCATGGGCGCGGTGGTTCCATCCGCCAGTTCCAGTACCTCGGTGCAAGGGCCCAGCACAACCGCGACGATGGCTATCGCCGCCAGAACCGCTGCCTGCAAGGCCGTTATGAGTATCCAGGTCTTTTGTTTCATAACCGCGAACTACTGCTAGGAGTCGCTGCCGTACCAGGTACCGGCGAGCGCCACGAGGTTCTCCACATAGCTGTCATACTCTGCCTGGTTGGTGGGGGCGTCGTCGAGTGCTCCGGCGTCGTTGCAGATGTCCCAGTTGGCACGGAGGCTCTTCTCGTAGATGGCCTTGTCGCCGCCGCCAAAGTAGTAAGACGACAGCAGGCGCTCGTGGATGTCGATGGTCTCGGCCTCGGAGGGAGCGGTATAACCGAAGTTCTCCAGCATCGCCGCGCTGGAGGCAACGTAGCCACCGTCCTGGATGATCTTGGCGGCCTCACCGGGGTTTTCCATGATAAACTCGTCGGCCATCTGGAAGGCCTTGGCCACGCGACGGGCCAGCTCAGGGCCGTCTTCCTTGTCAAGCGTCAGCTCGTTCATCGCCAAAAAGCAGCAGGTATAGCCGCTGAAGGGCGTGTCCGTTGCGTTGTTGAAGATCTTGGTGGCTCCGAGCAGGGTGGCAACCTCGGGGTAGGGATCAAAATGCGCAAAGGCATCGATCTCGCCGGAGAACAGGGCGGCCAGCGTGGCCGGGCCTCCGCCGTAGACGACCCAGTTGACCTTGGTGTGGTCGGCGCCAGCGTTCTTCATGGCCGAGGACAGGAAGATCTGGCCCATGTCCTGGGCGGCAAAGGTGCCGACGGTCTTGCCCTCGAGATCCTTGACGCTCGTGATACCCTTGCCGGGGCCTGCGACGCCCTGGATGCAGCCGGTGTGGACGTTGTCGATGAGCTTGATGGCCGTGCCGTTCTTGATAAGCGGGAAGAAGTTTGGTGTTGCCTGGAAGAAGTCCAGCTCGCCGTTGGCCAGCGGCTCAGCGGAGCCGGCGGTAATCAGCAGCGGCTCGGCCGCAACCCCGCACTCCTCAAAGTAGCCGTTCTCAAAGGCCACGTAGATGGGTGCCTCACAGGTGCCGCCCCAGTAGCCCACGACGGCCGGGATGCTCGCGGGAGCCTCCGGAGCGGCCGTTCCGCTGCCGCTGGACGCGGCCCCGGACGTGGGTTCTGGGGTGCTGGAGCTGCATCCGGTAGCAGCTACCGCTGCAACTCCGGCCGCCGAGGCCCCAAACACCTGGAGGAACTTGCGCCTTGTTACACTTGCCTTCATTTCTTTCTCCTTTCCTTCGGAAAACAATGACTAATCCTTGTCTCCTTTGAGGGTATGGTGTGCCCGGATGGCTTACACCACATTGTTCTCTGTCTGCTGGGGCAGTTCGTCTGTCTCGGCAGGCAGTTGGCCTGAAAGCATATCCAGAACCTCGCGCCGTCTGGCAACGAAGGTCTCTGAAATTCGGTCGCGCGGATGCGGCAGTGTGATGGGAATCTCGCCAATCAGACGACCGGGCCGCGCCGACATGACGAGTACACGGTCGCTCAGGTAGACCGCCTCCTCGATGTCATGGGTCACGAGCAGATAGATAGCGCCGGAGCGCTGGTGCATACGGATGATTTCGTCCTGGATGGACATACGGGTGAAGGCGTCGAGGGCCGCGAGCGGCTCGTCGAGCAGCACGAGGCCGGGATCCTGGATGAAGGTCCGGGCCAGGGCGGTGCGTGAGGCCATACCGCCCGAAATCTGATACGGATAGGAGGCTTCAAAGCCCTCCAGCCCCATCATCGTGATGTATTCATCGATCTTACTGCTGTTACCTCGATACACCCTGCGGGCCTTGAGGCCAAAGGCAATATTGCCGGCCACGGTGAGCCAGTCAAAGAGCGCCGGACTCTGGAACACCAGGCCGCGGTCGTAATGAGGGCCGGAGATGGGCTTGCCGTCGTAGGAAAGCGTGCCACCCTGGGGCGTGTCGAGGCCCGCCACCAAGCGCAAGAATGTGGACTTGCCGCAGCCGGAGGGGCCGACGATGCCCACTATCTCGCTCTTCTCCACGGTGAGGGAGAAGTGGTCGAGCACCAGCAGCTCGTCGCCGGCCTGATCGGTAAAGATGCGGGTGATGTCGTGCGCTTCAAGGCGGTGGCTCTGATGCGCAGAGCTGTCCTGCACCGGTGAGGCGACTGGAGCGGCGCTGTTCGCTACGAGAGATTGCCCGACGCTCACCATCTCACCAGGCCCTTCTGCCACTTCATCACGTGATCGCGCAGCTTGAACAGCAAGGTAATAAGCACGAAGAAGATGACGATGAATACTCCCACGGTGGAAAAGACCCGGCCGTACTCGCCCCAGCCCTGAGCCCAGATGATATACCAGCCAAGCCCGGACTTGACCCCGAGCATCTCGGCAACGATGAGCGCAGAGAAGCTGTTGGACATGCCCATGAAGAGCCCCGTGAAGATGGCCGGGAGCGAGGCGGGCAGCGCCACGTTGAACATGATATAGGTCTCAGAGGCGCCGAGTACCCGCGCGGTCTCGACCAGGCGCTTGTCGGTGTCGCGGATGGCCGAGGAGAACATCAGCGTAAGCGGAAACCACATCGCCAGCGCGATGAGGAAGAGGCCGGCGGCGCGGGAAGAAGGCATGATGGCCACCGCTATGGGCAGCCAGGCGGCCGACGGAATCGGGCCGATTATCTTCATGACCGGGCTGAACCAGTACGCGCAAATCTGGCTCCAGCCAATGAGCAGACCGGAGATGAAGCCCGTGGCCGCCCCGATGACGAGTCCGGTGAGCAGTAGCTGCATGGAAGCCACAAACGACTCGGCAAGCTCCGCCGTGCGGGTCGTAAAGGTCGAAAGCGTCTTGTCGGGGCTCGGTATGAAGGGCAGGCGGAGGATGCCCGTCTTAAGCGTGAGGATGTCGAGCAGCTCCAGCGCAAGAAACAGCGCAAACAGCAGGCCGGTGAGATGGAGCACCTTTGCGCGCAGTTTGGGAAAGAAGCACGAGAAGGCGGCAAAGATGATATAGATGGCGAGGCAGACGAGGAGGGTGTTGCTGTAGGTGGTGGGCTCGTAATCCTCGGGGTAGACATCGGGTGTGGCGAGATGCAGGCCCAGGGCGATGAGGATGCCGGCTATGGGGAGCAACAGGAAAACCAGCTCACGGGGTGTGGCGATTCGTTTTTCTGGCACCGGTAAAAAGCTCATTACAACCTTTCCTGCTGCCTGCTGGTATGTGTGCTGTACGGCCTCTCTGCTGATGTGGCATCGGGTTGCTGCTTCGTGTCGCAGGGAGGAACGTGTGCCTCGGTTGGAATGAAGGAACCCGGGCAGGCCGTCCCGGGTTCCTTCGGTTGCTGCAAGCCGGTAAGGCAAGCAGCTGGCGTTTAGACCGCTGTTAGCGTAGCACTTCTACTGGTTGGCGTCAACTAGTAGATTTAATCTAGTAATGGTGGCTTGATTCTCGCTGGACTTGCAATGCCGGGCGAAATTCAACCTCTGGTACTGGTACTTTGAGGGAGATGAGCTTCCCTTCTGCCCGTCTATGGTATAGCATGGAACAAGCAAGAATCTAGACGACGATGTACAGGAGGGTTTACCATGATGAACGATCACAACAAGAAGCTCACGAGTGAGAACGGAGCCCCGGTTGCCAACGGAACCGACTCCCAGACGGTCGGCCCGCGCGGGCCGATAACCCTGCAGGATACCTGGCTGCTGGAAAAACTCGCGCACTTTGACCATGAGGTCATCCCGGAGCGGCGCATGCACGCCAAGGGAAGCGGCGCCTACGGCAGCTTTACCACGACGCACGACATCACCCAGTACACGAGGGCCAAGCTCTTCTCCGAGATTGGCAAGAAGACCGACGTCTTCGTCCGCTTCTCCACGGTTGCCGGTGAGCGCGGCGCTGCCGATGCCGAGCGTGACATCCGTGGCTTTGCCCTCAAGTTCTATACCGAGGAGGGCAATTGGGATCTCGTAGGCAACAACACGCCCGTCTTCTTTTTGCGCGACGGGCTCCAGTTTCCCGACCTCAACCGTGCCGTCAAGCGCGATCCCAAGCACAACATGCGCTCGGCGATGAACAACTGGGATTTCTGGACGATGCTCCCCGAGGCGCTGCATCAGATAACCATAGTGATGTCGGATCGCGGCATCCCCGATGGGTATCGCCATATGCACGGCTTTGGCTCCCACACCTTCTCGATGATCAACGCCGAGCGCGAGCGTGTGTGGGTCAAGTTCCACTTCCGCACCCAGCAGGGCATCAAGAACCTCAGCGATGAGGAGGCCGAAGCCATCATCGGCAAGGATCGCGAGAGCAGCCAGCGCGACCTCTTCACCGCTATCGAGCGGGGCGACTACCCCAACTGGACGATGATTATCCAGGTCATGACCGAAGAGACGGCCAATCAGCACCCCGAGCACCCCTATGACATCACCAAGGTCTGGCGCCACAGAGACTACCCGCTCATCGAGGTGGGTGCGCTGGAGCTCAACCGCAATCCCGAGAACTACTTTGCCGAGGTCGAGCAGGCCGCCTTCAACCCTGCGCACTTTATCCCAGGCATCAGCTATTCGCCCGACAAGCTTTTGCAGGCGCGCCTTTTCTCCTATGCGGACACCCACCGGCATCGCCTGGGTATCAACCACAACCTCATTCCGGTCAATCAGCCCAAGATCCCCGTCAACGACTATCACCGCGACGGCGACATGCGCGTGGACAGCAACTACGGCGGCAGGCCTGCCTACATGCCCAACAGCTATGGGGAGTGGGCGGAGCAACCGGAATATGCCGACCCTCCCCTGCCTGTGGATGGCAGCATCGACCGCTACAGCCAGTACGGCGCAGACGACGACTGTTTCCACCAGCCGGGCGACCTCTACCGCCTCATGACCGAGGACAAGCGGGCGCTGCTCATCGACAACACGGCCCGCAACATCGCGGAGGTTTCTGAAAACATCAAGTACCGTCACGCGTCCCAGTGCTATCTGGCCGACACCGAATACGGTGACCGCATCGCCTCTGCCCTGGGGCTCGACGCAGACAAGGTCAAGGAGCTTGCCGCTCTGACGATTCCTGAGCGGCGCGAGGCCACGAGCGAAAAGAATTGGGAGAAGTAAAAGAAGTAGCAGTTGAAAGAGGCTTGGAAGCAGTAACAGCTTGGGGTGGCCGCTCTTTGGTCGCCCCCCTCTTTTCTCTTCTCTCTTCTCTTTTTGCGTCTCTCGAGTCATTATCCATCAGGCCATCACCGGTGGCTTCATACTGCTCAGTAAAGAGGCGCTGTTCAGCCAGTACATTGCTGACGGGCTGGGTCTTCGGTGGTAGACAGGGAGTCCACCAGCGAGGTTGGAGGCTGGTCCCGTACCCTCTGCATCACGGCAGGTTAAGGGCGTCAACACCGTCTCATTTGAGTAGCGCGAGCAGTTGTGGTAGTATAGGCCGTTCGCACATGATTGAGGAGTAAGAATGTCTAAAGTATGCACCATATGTGGAAAACACCCGTCCGCCGGACGCAATGTTTCGCACTCGCACCGCGTAACCAACCGCGTGTTTAACCCTAACGTCCAAAAGGTCACCATCAAGGTAGGCGACGGCTTTAAGAAGGCCAACGTCTGCTCAAAGTGCCTCAAGGCCGGCAAGGTTGTTCGCGGGTAGCTGTTTGCGTGTCGTCAAAACCCTGTTCATTCTCGTGCGCTCTCTACCCATGCACGCAGACAGAAGGCGGCATAGAGCGGTACGGACTTGATGTTGTTCTCAAAACCGAAGTTCTTGCTTGAAACACGCAGTGCCAACTCGGGCGCGTACTTCTCGCAGTAGACCTTCAGGCTTTTGGAACGCACATTGTCGCCTGCCTTCACCTCAACGGGAACGATGCCGTCCTCGGTCTCCAG
>JAIRZP010000009.1 GCA_031267175.1 Coriobacteriales bacterium
GGGCGAGATAGTCTCCGAATACTGCCGACGGGGCCTGGGACGTGTGAATCCACAGATCCTCAAACTGTATGTGGAGAACTCCGGCGAAATGCTGGACAATATCGTTGCGGTCACTCCCGATACCAGCGATGCGTTTGATGATGGCCGTTACATCATCCAGGTGGCGTATGACAAGGACAGTGGCAGCGACTATCCTATTGAGCAGAGTGGCTACAAGGCCTGGGCTACGACCTTCCAAACCATCGGTACGGTCAACCAGAAGGGTGAGGTTGTGCCGGGCCGCGTGATCTCTCGGCTTACCGAACTTGAAACTTATGTGATGCGCGAAGCACAGAGCAAGGGTGCGCAGTGGCTCTGGGGCCATGGTGCCGCAGCTTTGGCGATAGAGGGTGATGCCGTGGTCGGTGCCTATGCCGAGACCCCCGAGGGAGGCTATATCAGGCTCAACGCTAATAAGGCCGTCATCCTTACCTGTGGTGACTTCTCTGGTAATCCCGACATGGTCTACAACCTGCTCGATGACGTGAGTGAGTGGGGTCTCCGTGTTGGACAGGATCGCACAGGCCTCATAGGCGCAGGCCGCGATGGAATGGGTCAGAAGCTCGGCTGTTGGGCCGGCGGTGCCATGGAGCCACATCCGCGTCCCTCGATGAACACCATGGGCGGCACTCCTGGTCCTTGGGGCACCACCGCTTTCCTCTGCCTCAACAAGAACGGCGATCGCTTCATGAACGAGGCCATGGCCCAACTGGCTTCCGGAGCTGTTATCCGACAGCCGCTTGGTCTGCTTGCCAATATCACCGACTCCAAGTATATGAAGCAGATCCAGAGTGCGGGCCTCGACCATGGTGCGCCCAACTGGGGCTATCCCCAAATCTTTGAGCAGTTGGATCAGGAGATGCAGGCCATGGCCACAGGCCCTGAGGGCGCTAATATCGTGCAGACCGCCATAATCAACCTCGGCGAGTCGGGCAGCTTTGCTGGGGGAGGCGGTGGCGACACCCTGCCCGGCGAGGAAGGTGGCGAGGAAGGCGATGAGCCGGCTGCCAGTCCTTTTGGCAGCGGCCCCAATGTCTGGAAGGCAGATACGGTGGAGGAGTTGCTCGGCTACCTTGGTTTTACGGGAGCTGCTCTGGATAACGCCATCGCCAACGTCAATCGCTACAACGAGCTGTGCGCAGCTGGCAAGGACACGGAATTCGATAAGGATCCGCAACTCCTGCTTCCCATAGACGAGGCTCCGTATTATGGTTCCTGTTCGGATCTTACGGGCACGGGTAGCGCAGGTCTGGTATCTCTGGCTGGCCTGCTCACCGATCCTACGCTCAACGTCATGAAAGCCGACCGCACAGGCCCCATCAAGGGCCTCTATGCGGCCGGAAACTGTCTCGGACAGCGCTACGGGATGGGATACTCAACTCCCAGCGCAGGTAACTCTATAGGCATGGCCATGACTCACGGCCGTATGGCTGGCAAGATCACCGCTGCGTTGTAGGCGGCTGTTGGTTGTTGTCGACATCTGGTAGTCATGACCCACGAGGGTCTGACCAAAAG
This sequence comes from Coriobacteriales bacterium, assembly GCA_031267175.1. Taxonomy (GTDB): domain Bacteria; phylum Actinomycetota; class Coriobacteriia; order Coriobacteriales; family UBA8131; genus WQXH01. Next base: position 1,555 of record JAIRZP010000009.1, read on the forward strand.
CCTTTGTTCTACGGCGCTATAAGGATGAAGGGAACCGCAAGAGAAAGGAAAGGAGCACTATGAGTAACGAGAATAAGAACGAGGGAATTAACAGGCGAAACTTCCTAAAAGGAGCGGCGCTGGTGGGCGCGGGTGCTTTGGGTGCGGGTGCCCTGGCAGCCTGCTCGCCGAGTACGACGCCTGCGGGTGACGGCTCCGCAAGCTCCGGCAGTGCGGACGTAGCCGGTGCTGGCACAGATACCAGCGCGTGGAAGACCCCGCAAGACTTCTCCGCGCAAGCCACCGATGCTGGCACCTACGATGTTGTGGTCGTCGGACACGGCTATGCCGGTGTGTGTGCCTGTCGTGAACTTGCTGAGAGCGGCCACACCGTGGCGCTGCTGGAGTTTCAGCCTGAAGAAGGCTATGCCGCTTCTGGCAACGAGAGCTGCGGTATCAACTCCCAGCTGGTAAACCGGATTACCGAAGGCAACCAGTATCACGATGTTGACCCAGTGGAGTATTACCAGAACTGGATGACGATGATTGGCAACCAGGGCAACCCAGGACTGATCATGCAGTTCTGTCAGAAGATGGGTGAGAACACCGACTGGTACTATGACAGCCTCACCGATGCCGACATTGCCACCCTGACCCACAGCGGCTCTCCGGCAGCGGGCGAGTCCTGGCCACACCTGCTTCCCAACATCGGCCCCATCAAGTTCTGGCCCGGCGTTATCTCGGCCTATGCTGAGGAATGCAACCAGACCAAGATTCAAGGCTATAACCGACAGAAGGCCGAGGCTGCCGGTGCCGAGTTCTTCTTCAACACCCGTGGCCTGCAAATCCTCAAAGACGGCAGCGGGGTTTCGGGCGTGGTGGCGCAGAGTCGTGATGATGACAGCTATAGTAAGTTCACCTGTAAGGCCGTTATAGTGGCCACCGGCGGTTTTGCCTACAACGAGGAAATGCTCAACGACCTGATGCCCGACATCAAAAACAATATGACGGAGGGCGAAGTATGGGACGATGCTTTTGGCGGCGAGCGCTTTACCGGCGACGTCAGTACCATGCAGTACCAGGGCGACGGCATCAAGATGGC
>JAIRZP010000063.1 GCA_031267175.1 Coriobacteriales bacterium
GACCTCCGCGAGGTCCTCCAGCTCCTGTTTGCGCTGAAGGTCGGTCTCGGAGGCCGCTGTGCTGCGACAGAGCTCCGCATAGCGCTCTATCCAGCGCTCAACGGCGGCTATGACGATGAGGGAGGCGGTATAGAAGCGATGCTTGTCCTCATAGGCAGGGTCATCGCTCGTGAGCGCGGTATCCGCGGCCTCGACCTCTGCGCGTATCCCCTCCCAGCCCAGGCTGAGCGGTTTTGCCATGTCGCCGTTGCCGTGGCCGATGCCCTGGCTCATGTAATGATCCATGTTATAGACGCTCTTCCCATACTGCGTGCCCTTGAGGTCCTCCTCGTCCATGAGGCTCAGTGCCATGGCCGGGAGCGTATTGCCCTGCTGCCAATACGCGTGATACGCCTTGATGGCGTCCTGGGTTTCCTGGGAAACAAAGAGCTTGTCGTTGGGGCGGAGCTCCATGGGCCAGTTCTCAAACTCGTCGATGATCCAGTCCATGCCGTATTCCGGATACACACCGCATTCGCAGGCCGGGGCGGCGATGTCGCCTACCAGCAGCTCGTCGTCATAGAGGAACACCTCACAGTTGTCGAGGACGTAGGCCAGCACGTGGGCGTCCCTGAGTCCCACCGGCTCGTCCGCGTAGCGCTGATGGGCTTCGGTCACGAGCCGCCCGCGCACGGGGTCTACACTCGGGGTCTTGGTGCGCACCCACTCCAGCAGGCGGTTGATACGCGGAAACGGGGACTTATCCCTGGTAAGGCCGGAGACCCCCACACCCCACTCGCGGTCAAACGGCTCCACCGCCAGGGGCTTGACGCCTGCCTTCTCCGCCAGCTTCTCTCGCAGTTCAGAAACACTGTCACACTCATTGGTCTGTATGGTCTGTTCAGCGCTACGCATCTTCTACCTCCCGGTATCCTGTAGTCCACTCTGATTAAGCTGGATTATTCCTGGGTTCTCTTCTCACTCTTCTCTTTGGCCTCTCCGTACCTGGCCTCACTGCATCACGAATTCCTCTACAGCGCTGGAAAGGTCTATCTCGTCGGCACTCACTATCGGTTTGACCTCCTTGATGAGGGCACAGTCCACACAGCCCCGTGGATTGAACAGGCCCTTGAAACGGCAGTCGCGCAGGTCGCGGCGTTCAAACCTGCCGTCCTCGCGCTCCACATAGGTCACCGAGAACGATTCCGGCTTGTCATTGATGATGCAATGCCCCTTGAAGAACTTCAAGACCTCTTTAGCCAACGTTTCCTCCCGTCCTGCCAGTGCTTGCCTGCTGTTGCCTGCCACTGCTACGTTCGCGTGCTCTCAACTCCTGTGTTCTTGTGGCAGTATACACCGTAGCCAATGAGTTTTGTGGCCGCAAAACCATCTTTAAGCCCCGTAATGCGGGACCTAATACCGCCTGGTGCTACCCAAAGTCTAATGCACTCGGGCAACAGGTACACCAGGAGTCTAATTTTTAGCTCCCTCAGCAATGAGTTAAGCCTTGTTGGAGGTTGCCCGGAAGCATTCCTCGGCTATTATTACCGTAAGGTAACGGAAGGGCAGTGCTCTTGACGCTTACGAGCTGGCCCTGCCGCAGTCTTGTAACGCTCCTGTGATGTCAGCCACAGAGCCAACAGGCGGGCGGGCAGTGCAGACAGCCAGACAGTACAGGCAACCGCGAAAGGAATGATGACGCATGGCAATGGGAAGCAATTTTAACGAGTATACACAGGTCGCGCCCGTGAGTTATGGAAACGGAGCGGTGGCCGAGATAGCAAGTAAGGTCAAGCGCTTTGGTGCCCAGAAAGTCATCCTGGTGTTTGACGGCGGCGTTAAGGCCTCGGGCATGGCAGACCGCGTGGCCAAACTCCTTGAGGACGGCGATCTTACCGTTGCTCTCTTTGATGATGTCAAGTCCGACCCCACCGATGCCCAGGTAGAGGCCATTGGTGAAATCGCGGTAAAAGAGGGCGCCGAGCTGGTCATCGGCCTGGGAGGCGGCAGTGTACTTGACGCGGCCAAGATGGTGGGCATCTATATTAAGAACCCCGCGCCCCTGCGTCCCCACATGCTTTCCAACGGGCTCAACCCACCACTGCCCATTGCACCGGTCATCCTGCTCCCCACCACCTCGGGCACCGGCAGCGAGGTCAGCTGCGTAGCCGTGGTCTCGCACGACGAGGATCATGTCAAGGATGCCATCTTCGCAAACTGCGCCTTTGTCATCCTCGACCCGGAGCTGACCGTCTCTGCGCCTCCCCACGTGACCGCCTTTGCCGGCTTGGATGCCCTGGCCCATGCCCTGGAGTCCTATACCTCTGCAAGCGCGAGCCCTATGACGATGCTTCTGGCCACGCATGCCATCAGCCTCGTCGTGCAGAACCTCAGGAAGGCCTACGACAATGGGCAGGACATTGACGCGCGCAGCAAGCTGGCCTTTGCTTCTAATATAGCAGGCATGTCCTTCAACGACACCGGGTTGCACTTTGGCCATACCTTCGGGCATGAGCTGGGCGGCATCTTTGGCCTCCCACACGGCATGGCCTCTTCGTATGCCATCCCCGCCGTCATCAAGTTCACGGCCAAGCACGACCCCGAGCGCGCCCAGGGCATCGCGGATGCCTTTGGCGTAGCCACGGCCGAGGATGCCCGGACGGCCGCCCTCAGTTTGATGCACGACCTGGGCGTGCGCAAGTTCAGCGATAACAATATTTCGGTGGAGGCCGCGCAGGCCCTCGCCGAGGACGCCATCGCGCATAACGTCTTCTTCCACAACACCGTCGTACCGCTCAGTGTGGATGACTTCAAGGACATCATCGCCGACATCGTCGTGGGCTTTGACGAGTACACCGGCTAGTTGACAGACCCTCTTCCCCGGCTCACTCAGGCCAGGGAGGACAAACACGACAGAAACCCCGTACCACAGACCGAAAGGAAATCGAACTATGAGTGATGAGTTGGGCGTATTTGCCAAGGTAGAAGACGCAATCGACGCAGCCTATGAGGCGCAGAAAGTGCTGGTGCGCGACTACACGACAGAAGACCGCGATAAGTTTATCCTGGCCATCCAGTCTGCCTTCCTGGAGATTGTCGAGGCCGAGACGATTGCAGAGTTTGAGGAGACGGGCTACGGCCGCCTCGACCAGAAGATCGTCAAGAATATCGGCACGATCTCCGAGGCAGAGACCACGGCCGACGTAGGAGCCAAGGTCATGACCTCGAGCAAGGGCGTGACGGTCGAGTTCTATGCGCCGTACGGCCTCTGCGGTGCGCTCACCCCCGTTACCAACGGGCTCGTGACCGTTGCCTGCAACTCCATGACGATGCTTGCCGCTGGCAACACCATCATCTTCAACTGCCACCCTGCCGCCAAGCACGCCGGGGCCAAGGCCGTCAAGCTCGTCAACCAGAGTGTCATCGACGCGGGTGGTCCCGCTAACATCGCTACGATGGCCGCCGAGCCTACCAAAGAGAGCCTCGACGCCATCCTTGAGTCGCCCAAGGTCGCCCTCATCATCGGCACCGGAAGCGAGGAGATGGTCAAGATCATCATGAAGTCCTCCAAGAAGGTTATCGCCGCAGGGCCGGGCAACCCTCCCACCATCCTTGACGACACGGCCGACATCGAAAAGGCCAGCTTCTGGCTGAACTTTGCCATGCCCTTTGAGAACAATATGCTCTGCATCACCGAGAAGGAGGTCTTTGCGCTCGAGAAGGTCTATGAGCCCTTCCTGGCCGCGATGAAGGAGAAGGGTGTTCGCGTCCTTAACGCTGAGGAGACGGAGAAGGTCACCAAAACCGTCCTCATCGCGCTTGACAACGGCAAATATGTGGCCAACAAGGCCTACGTGGGCAAAAACGCCAACGTCATCCTTGAGGCCAGTGGCGTTACGCCGAGCGAGGGCGACCTGCAACTCTGCCTCATCGAGGTAGACCGGGATCATCCCTTTGTAGCAACCGAGCAGATGATGCCGATTATCCCCGTGGTCAGGTGTTCCAGCTTTGAAGAGGCCATGGACGGAGCGGTGGCAGCCGAATGTGGCTACCGTCACTCCGCCGCCGTGTGGACCAACGATTGGAAGCATGCCAATGAGTTTGGCAGGCGCATCGACACCTCGATCTTCGTACACAACGGTGCCACGGTGGCCGCAACCGGCCTCGGCGGCACGGGCAACGGCTCCGCGACTATCGCCACCACCACAGGCGAAGGCGTTACCACGGCCAAGACCTTTACGAGAATCCGACGTTTCAGTATGGGCGATAGCGGCGCCTGGGTTCTATAATGCAGACAATAACCGATCTTTCCAAGCTGGCCGAGCTTGCACGCGAGCGTGGCGTGCGCAAACGCGCTGCGCTCGTGGCCGCGCATGAGCCTCACGTGCTTGAGTCGTCCATCCTGGCGCGCAAGGAAGGGTTCATTGAGTCCATCCTCATCGGGAGGGCTGCCGAGATCGAGGGCTTCCTTATCGGTGCGGGCGAGGTGCCGGGCGACTTCAATATCATCAATGCAACCAGCCACGAGGAATGCGTACAGAAGGCCATCGAACTGGTCAGGGCCGGCGAGGTGGACTTCCTCATCAAGGGCATCCTGGAAACCGGAGAGCTCATGAAGGGCATGGTCAACAAGGAGACGGGCATCGTTAAAGAAGGCGCCATCGTCTGTCCGGTGGCCCTTATGCAGTCTCCCCTGTATCCCAAGATATTCGCGCTGGCCGATGTGGGCATCACCCTCTACCCCGACGTGGACAAGAAGATCAGGATACTCGAGAACTGTGTATGGATGCTGCACCGCATCGGCGTTGCAGAGCCCAAGGTCGCGCTTCTCGGCGCTGTGGAGAAGGTCAATCCCAAGATGCCCGACACGGTGGACTCCGATGCCATCAAGCAGAAGTGGCTCGCGGGCGAGATACCGGGCTGCATCGTGGAAGGCCCCATCTCCTTTGACCTCGCCATGGACAAAGGCGCTGCCGTTGTCAAGCAGTACACAAGCCCCGTGGCCGGCGACGCGGACATCCTCATCGTGCCCGACATGGTGGCAGGCAACCTGCTCATCAAGGGCATGGGCTTCTTTGGCCAGATGCAGAACGCCGACCTGGTCATCGGCCTTGAGGTGCCGGTGGTCTTTGGCAGCCGTGGCGGCCCGGTAGAGGGCAAGCTCCGCTCCATCGCGCTGGCCGCCTTGGTTTCGGAATAGAAAAACGAAAGGGAATCCATGAGTGACGCACCCCTGTTGCTGGTTATCAATTTTGGTTCTACCTCCACCAAGCTCGGTATCTTCAAAGGGGAGGAGCTGCTTGCCTCTGAGAGCTTTGACCACGGCACACCGAGCTACCCCAAGAAGTTCGCCGACCTCGTCGAGCACCGTGCCTTTGCCGAGGACCTCATAGAAAACTGGGTCAAGAGCAAGGGCTACCAGCTCGAGGATTTTGACGTGTTCGTCGGGCGCGGCGGTGCCCAGGTCTTCATCATGTCGGGTGCCTATGAGATAAACGAGCTGATGTATGAGGACACCTTCAGGATAGGCGGAGACAGCCATCCCGGCAAACTGGGCACCCAGATAAGCTACGGCTTTGCACAGAAGTACGGCAAGCCGGCCTACATCGTCAACGGGCCAAGCGTCGATGAGTTCGACGATGTGGCGCGTCTCACCGGCTTCAAGGACATCATGCGCCAGAGCAGGATCCATACGCTCAACCATAAAGAGGTTGCCCACCGCTACGCCCGCGAGCACGATCTCGACTACAACAGGCTCAACCTCATCGTCTGCCATATGGGCGGCGGCATCTCCGTTGCGGCGCACAAGAAGGGCCGCATGGTTGATTCCAACGACATCATCGAGGGTGAGGGTCCCATGACTCCCACACGCTCCGGCATGTTGCCGGTGCTGCCACTGCTCCGCATGGCCTACAGCGGAAACTACACTTTTGAGGAATTGCTGGTGCGCTCCGTTAAAACCGGTGGTATGATGGATCATATCGGTACCGACGACCTGCGAAAGGCAGAGCAGATGATCAGCGACGGAGACTCCTACGCCAGGATTGTAGTAGAATCCCTGTTCTATCAGGTTGCCAAGCAGGCCGGAGCCATGGCTGTGGCACTGGGCGGCGATGTCGATGCCATCCTCTTTACCGGCGGCATGTCCAAATCGGATAGACTGATAGAATATCTCACTGAGAAGCTCTCCTGGATAGCCCCCATCTTCAGCTATCCCGGTGAATTTGAGTTGCAAGGCTTAGCTTCAGGAATTATGCGCGTTATCAGAGGAGAGGAGGACGCTCACGAGTACACAGGAATAGATGTTTGGACCGGATTTGATCGTTAGGCAAGATCCGAAGTGCTGAATGCAGCGCAGCTAGCTGCTTAGGCAGGCGCTTCGGAACAGTACACGTTGAACTCGAAAAGGAGGGTTCTATGTCAGACGCGAAAGAAGTGAGTTATGGCTTTGGTGTAAAGGTCGCGGTGCTCATGTTGATCATCGTACAGTACACCATGACCATGACCACGCAGATCACTACCAACATCATGAACTATTCACTGAGCCTGGGTGAGCAGTTCGGTTACCTCTACAACCAGACGGACGCCATCGTCTATTCGCTGGCTCTGGTCTCTGGTTTGGCAACCACATTTCTACTGAAGAAGTTCTCTAAGAAGACGGTCGCCGTCAGCGGCGCCGTTATCATGGGCTTCTTCGGATTCCTGCCGTTCTTTACCGGCCCCATAGGCTATCTGGGCGTCTTGATTCCGCGTGCCTGCGTGGGTCTTGGTGTTGGTATCATCTTCCCCTTTGCCGCATCCTATGCTGTTGATCTGTTCAAGGGTGGCAAAGAGAGCTGGATGCTCGGTATGCGCAGTGTGGTTGGTGCCTGCGCCGGCTTCTTCTTCATGAATGCCTCGGCCTTTATCGCCAACCTCTACTACCCCATGGATGCCAATGGTGTCTACCCCTTCCCCACCGGTGCCTTCGTGTTGCCGCTGATTGCGTTCATCTGCGCCATCATTATGATAATCAAGCTCCCCAACGAGGGTGTCATCTATGCTTCAGAGCAGCTCTCCGAGGAGGAGAGGAGCCCGCAGAAGCCCGCAGGATCGAGCCTCATCTACCTCACCGTGGCCGTCCTGATGCTAGGTGTGCTGCTTGCCATCATCTACTTTGTGTATAACGCCATTACCAATAATCCCCCGCTTTCCATCCCCGACGCGGGAATCGCCAATCCGCTGTCCTACGCTATTGCGGCGATCTTCCTCATCTTTGCCGTCCTGTTCATCGTCCTGCTGTTCAAGACGACTGGCGTCAAGGTGGGCACCGAGGGCCTCGGCACCAAGATCAAGAGCAACACCTGGATATTCATCCTGGCAAACGTGCTCATCATCGGTGCCGCCAACTGCATGATGTCCAACGTGGCCCAGGTGGTCGGCGGACCGGTCATCGCCGGTGTAGCCGCGCCGTTTACCCCCGAGTCTGAGGCAATTGAGACTGTTGTCAAGAACCTCACCGACTGGAGTGGCCTCATTGCCGGCACGGCCGAAGGCCCCGCCGTCAACATCGGCAACGTCATGAACGCCTTTACCATCGCCATGCTCGTCTCCGGCTTCATCTTCAAGCCGGTCTGGGTGGGCATCTTCAAGCGCCATGCCTACACCATGGGCGTTGCCATGTGTGGCGTTGGCCTCTTACTGCTCTATGTGAGTGTCTGCATGATGGGGAGCCTCCCCTTTGCACTGGTCGCGGCCGTCATCTTTGGCCTCGGCTTCCAGACCTACAACGGTGCCGTCATCCTGCGTATCGCGCAGAGTAACGACAACAAGCACGTGGCGCTGTCCACCTCGTACCTGATGGCCTTCAACGGCGTTGGCCAGACCTTTGGTCCGGTGTGGATCCCCGGTCTTATCATGATCGTTCTGGGAATGTCCTTTGACAACTTCTTCCTGTTCTCAAACTCCTGGCTCTTTGCGGGCATTATCCTTGTCGTCATGACCATCATCATGGGCATCTACACCGCACGGGAGCAAGTCTATCGTCCGGAAGCGGCCTTCTAGGGCGCAGCCTCACTAGGAAAGGAGATCGTATGCTGTATGTAATCTTATTGTTCCTCCCGATTGTCGTTGGCGCAATCGGCGGCGGTTATATCACTGACGAAGCACCCGGCAAGAGAAATCTTGGCTTTGCGCTTGTCGCCATCGCTACACTCGGCGTCATCCTGCAGATAGCGTGGCAGATCGTCGATCCGACCTACTACCTGCCGCCAGCTGCCTAGACAGACAGCAAAAGGCAGGCGACACGCGGGTCGGGCAGCAGGCGAGCCCGGCCCGCGTGTATACTATTGAGGCAGAGGTCATGGTGAGACGCTCAGGCGTACCGTAGCAGCACCAGGCCTCATAACACTGTACAGAAGAAGGCGGAAAAGGACTATGAGCGAGAGGCAGGACAGGCTCAACGCAGAGCGCTCTGAGCAGGGGAAGAAGCTCGTGCGCGCTCATATAACAGAAGCGGTCGCAGGCATCACAGATGCACAGGAGGCGCGGGCGGGCGCCAGAGAGGTGCTGGAGGCCTACAAGGAGCAGAAGGGCGAGGAGCTGGAGCAGGCGTCAAAGCGCTTTGCACTGTTGCAGCGCATCGAGTTTGTCGTGGGGGCGCTGACACTCGTACAGATTGCCATATTCATGCTCAGGGGTGAGCCCTATATCGTACCGTTGATCTTCTCCATAGCTGCCTGCCTCATCCTGTACCTCATCGTGGCCATCTTAGACTCCAAGGCCAGGTCCAGAAAACAGGAGATTCACTATCAGGTAATGGCCGCAAATAAAGTCAAGATGAAGGCTGGAGCCGACGGCACGGGGCTTGTGGTCGAGTTCAAGTAAGTTCAATCCTAAGCATCCCCTCCACCCTCACGCCGCCTCCTGGCCAGCACCACGAAAGCAGCGACTGCCGCTGCTACTGCCAGTGCCGCAAGGGGTACGACGACGAGCAGGAGTGCCGTGGCGTCCTGTTCGGCCTGACCCTGGCCAGCTGTGTCATCAGAGGGTGCTCCGCCTGCTTCCCTGTCACGTGTCGCGGGACTTGAGCTCTGTTCTCTCACAGAGGCAGAGGTCTCTGTTACAGACTCTGCTGCGGCGTCTTCGGCAGTTTG
>JAIRZP010000122.1 GCA_031267175.1 Coriobacteriales bacterium
CCATCGGCTCCGAGCATCTCATCAGCCGTCTCACCCGCGAGATCGTCGAGGTGTTCCGCGGTATCGGCTATCGCGTGGTGGAGGGCCCGGAGGTCGAGACCGAGTACTATAACTTCACTGCGCTCAACGCGCCGCCAGACCATCCCAGTCGGGGCCTGCAGGACACCTTCTACGTGCGTGACCGTTCCGGTGCCGCAAGCCGTGTGGCAGGGGAGAGCGAAGTCCTGCTCCGTTCTCAGACCTCTCCGGTGCAGGTACGCGTCATGGAGGAGGAAGCGCCTCCCATCTACATTCTCGCACCGGGGCGGGTGTATCGCCGCGACGTGGCCGACCCTTCGCATCTTCCCCAGTTTACGCAGGTTGAAGGGCTGGTAGTGGACGAGGGCATCAGCTTTGCTCACCTCAAAGGTACGCTGGAGTACTTCTGTCGAGAGATCTTTGGCCCCGAGCGCAAGACGCGCTTTCGTCCGCACTTCTTCCCCTTTACCGAGCCGAGTGCCGAGGTGGACGTGAGTTGCGGCATCTGTGGTGGCGCGGGCTGTCGCTTCTGCGGCCACACGGGCTGGCTGGAGATACTTGGCTGCGGGATGGTTGATCCCAATGTCTTTGGTTTTGTAAACATCGACACAGAGCGCTACCAGGGCTTTGCCTTTGGCCTGGGCGTGGAGCGCATCGCCTGCCTCAAGTACGATGTGCCCGACCTGCGTATGCTGCTCGAGGGCGACATGCGCTTTCTTCGTCAATTCTAAGGAAGTGATGATTAATGCTTGTACATCATATTTCGAGTCAGTTTGCCTCAGGTCTGTTCGTGCGCGTGATGCCACTACTTGCGGTAATGGCGTCACGCGTACGGGCAGAGCTGAGGCAAACTGGCCGAAAGATGGTGTGCAATGATTAATTATCGCTTCCGTAAGTGCATCGGGGAGTAAATGCTATGAAAGTCAGTCTCACATGGTTAAAAACGATGGTGGAGGTACCCGCAGACCTTGCCGCCTTTGCCCGTCGGCTGGATCTCACCGGCACGGCGGTAGACGAGGTCCTGCACACAGGGGCAAGGCTGGAGGGCGTGGTCGTAGGGCATATTCTCACGCGCGAGCGGCATCAGGGCGCCGACACCCTCTGGGTGACGACGGTAGACGTAGGCACGCATAACCTGGGTGAGGACGGTACGCCCGAGCCACTCCAGATAGTCTGCGGGGCGCAGAACTTCGTGGCCGGCAACAAGGTGCCGGTAGCCCTCACAGGCACGACGCTCCCCGACGGCACCACGATAAAGAAGTCCAAACTGCGTGGCGTGGAGAGCAGGGGCATGAACTGTTCGGCCCGTGAGCTGGGTCTTGGTGAGGGCCACGACGGCATCCTGCTGCTCCCCGACGACGCACCAACAGGCGCTGCCCTCTCGGAGTATCTCGGCACGAGCGACACCGACTTTGACCTGGAGATTACCCCTAATCGTCCGGACTGCATGAGCATGCTCGGCGTGGCACGCGAGGTGGCCGCCATCTACGACACTACGTATGCCCTGGGCCGCGAGGTACCTGAGCCTGCGCGGGAGGGCGAGGCGAAGGACCTGCTTCGCGTGAGCATTGACGACCCCAGCCGCTGCCCCCGCTATACGGCACAGCTCATCCGCGGTGTCAAGGTAGGCCCCAGCCCCGCGTGGCTGGCCGAGCGGGTCACCGCCGCGGGCACGCGTTCCATCAACAACATCGTGGACGTCACCAACTACATCATGTACGAGACCGGGCAACCGCTGCACGCCTTTGACTTTGACACGCTAACCAGGGACGGAGAAGGCCGGGCCTCCATCGTGGTACGCGCCGCTGGCGAGGGGGAGGAGTTCACGACCCTCGACGAGATAGAGCGCAGGCTCAGCCCCGACGTCACGGTCATCGTTGACGGCAACGCCGCGGGGGGCGCAGGTGCCACGGTTGCGCTGGCGGGCGTCATGGGAGGCCTGGAGAGCGAGGTCACCGATGCCACGGTCAATATTCTCTTGGAGTCGGCGGCATTTGACCCAGGCCATACCAGTCGTACCAGCCGGAATCTCAAGCTCTTCTCGGAGTCTTCGAGTCGCTTTGAGCGAGGCGTCAACGACGTAAGTTGCGAGGAGTTTGGTGCGCGAGCCGCGGCCCTCATGGTCGAGGTAGGCGGCGGAAGTCTTGCAGAGGGCGTGGTAGACTGCTACCCGGCTCCGCGCGTGATTCCCGTGCTCAGCCTCCGCATGCCCCGGCTCAGGGCGCTCATTGGTGCCGAGATACCCAATGAGGATGCCGTGGGCATCCTCGAGCGTCTCGGGTGCACGCTGGAGCCTGCCGGCAGCGATGCCTACCGCGTAATTCCTCCCAGTTACCGCCCCGATCTGGAGCGCGAGGTAGATCTCTACGAAGAGGTCCTGCGTATCTGGGGCATGGAGCGCGTGGAGTCGCGGTTGCCGGGCGGCGAGGCGCGCATTGGCTCGCGCACAGCCGAACAGAGGAAGTTCGACAAACTGGGATTTGCGCTGAGGGCCTCGGGGCTCAATGAGACGACGACCTACGCCTTTGCCTCCACAGAGGACGCAAAGCTGCTGGGTATGCAGGCGGTTGAAGGGAGGGAGCCCGTTGAGCTTATCAATCCTATCAACAGCGAGCAGACCGAGCTCCGCCAGACTATCATCCCCGGGTTGCTGCGCTCGGTGGCCTACAACCAGAACCACGGCGTGCCCAATGTGCAGCTGTATGAGCTGGGAGGGGTCTTCAACACCAGCGAGGGACGCAAGCAGCCCCGGGAGACGCCACGGCTCGCCGGCGTCATGACCGGTTCCTGGAACCAGCAGGGCTGGAATGAGGAGGCGCGCGCCGTGGACTTCTTCGACACAAAGGGCGTTGTCGAAAACCTTGCCCGAGAGCTCTGTATCCCTCGGCTGCGGTTTGTGGCCCTCACCGCTGAGGAGGCGCCGTGGCTCGCCGACGGCCAGGCTGCGGAGTTGCGGAGCGGTTCGGCAGTCTTGGGCTGGCTTGGCACCGTGCACCCCCGTTCCGCGGCGGCTGTTGGAGCAGCGCCTCCC